>CAZUZZ010000001.1:0-26320 GCA_964625055.1 uncultured Bacteroides sp.
CCGCAGAGAATTGAGCTGGGCAGATTTTGACAGGAGGGCCAACCGTTTTGCCAATCTGCTTTTGAGCCGCGGGTTGGAGCGGGAGACAAAGGTGGGCATTCTGATGATGAACTGCCTGGAATGGCTGCCCGTTTATTTTGGTATTTTGAAAGCGGGTGGTGTGGCTGTTCCCTTGAACTTCCGCTATTCCGCAGAGGAGATCAAGTACTGTCTGGAGCTTGCGGATGTGGAGGTGCTTGTTTTCGGACCGGAGTTTATCAGTCGTATGGATGCGATCGAGAGGGATCTGCCGGGAGTGAAGATGATGTTTTTCCCGGGGGCGGGCGGACCGGCCTACACGGAGGATTGTCTTAAGCTTATGGGTTTTTGCTCTTCCAGTGCGCCGCCGGTTGCGCTTCAGGAGACGGATTATGCGGCGATCTATTTCTCTTCCGGTACCACAGGGTTTCCGAAAGCGATCCTGCACAACCATCTGTCCCTGCGGTCCTCCTGTGAGACGGAGCAGAACCATCACGGGCAGACCAGAGACGACGTGTTCCTGTGCATTCCGCCTCTCTATCATACGGGAGCGAAGATGCACTGGTTCGGTTCTCTGCTTTCGGCCAGTAAAGCTGTGCTCCTACGGGGCGTGAGCCCGGAGTGGATCTTAAGGGCCGTTACGGAGGAAAAATGCACTATCGTCTGGCTTTTGGTGCCCTGGGCGCAGGATCTTCTGGATGCCATTGATTCCGGGAAGGTGGATATGGAGCATTATCTGCTGGAACAGTGGCGGCTGATGCATATCGGGGCACAGCCCGTTCCGCCCAGTCTGATCCAGCGTTGGAAAAAGCTTTTCCCGCACCATCAGTACGATACCAACTATGGCCTGAGTGAATCCATCGGACCCGGCTGTGTACATCTGGGTGTGGAGAACATACATAAGGTGGGAGCCATCGGGAAGCCGGGCTATCACTGGGAAGCAAAGATCGTGGATGAACAGGGTGAAGAGGTGAAGCAGGGAGAAGTGGGTGAGCTTATCGTCCACGGGCCCGGCGTTATGCTCTGTTACTACAAGAATCCGGAGGCAACAGATGAGGTCCTGAAGGACAGATGGCTCTATACCGGAGATATGGCGCGTATGGATGAGGACGGGTTCATTTATCTGGTAGACCGGAAGAAGGATGTTATCATCTCCGGAGGAGAGAATCTCTATCCGGTGCAGATCGAGGATTTCCTGCGAAGGAATGATAAGATCAAGGATGTGGCGGTGATCGGCCTGCCGGACAACAGGCTAGGCGAGATCGCGGCGGCGATCATAGAGCTTAAAGAGGGCGTATCCTGCACGGAGGAGGAGATCATGGAGTTTTGCACGGAGCTGCCCAGATATAAGCGGCCCCGGAAGATCATTTTTGAGGATGTGCCCAGAAATCCTACGGGTAAGATCGAGAAGCCGGTTTTAAGAGAACGGTATTGTCACGGAAGTCTTGTGGAAGCACAGATTAAAAACTAAAGGAGAAAACAAAAATGGATCTTTTTATTAAAGTATTAATGCTTGTTATTTTTTTCGGTGTGATGATCGGCATCGGGCTTTACTGCCGCCGTCACGCCACTGACGTAAACGGTTTTGTGCTGGGCGGCAGAAGTGTTGGCCCCTGGCTCACTGCGTTTGCCTATGGCACCAGTTATTTCTCGGCGGTGGTCTTTGTGGGGTATGCGGGACAGTTTGGCTGGAAATACGGAATTGCCGCTACCTGGGCGGGCTTGGGAAATGCATTCATCGGTTCCCTGCTTGCATGGGCGGTGCTGGGACGCCGTACCCGTATCATGACGCAGCACTTAAACAGCGCTACCATGCCGGAATTTTTCGGACAGCGTTTTGAGAGCAAGCCTTTAAAGCTGGCGGCTTCGGCGATCATCTTTATCTTTCTGATTCCCTATACGGCCAGTCTCTACAATGGATTGAGTCGGCTTTTCGGCATGGCTTTTGATATTGACTATAGTGTTTGCGTAGTCGCCATGGCAGTGCTTACCGGCATCTATGTCATCGCGGGAGGCTATATGGCGACGGCGATCAACGACTTCATTCAGGGTATTATCATGATCTTTGGTATTGTAGCTGTCATTCTTGCAGTGCTGAACAGCCAGGGCGGTTTTCTTGCGGCGCTCGATAAGCTGGCGGCGGTGAGCGACGAGTCGGTTTCCGCGGCACCGGGTGTGTTCAATTCTTTCTTTGGTCCCGATCCGGCAGGACTTCTCGGCGTGGTGATCCTTACCAGTCTGGGAACCTGGGGGCTGCCGCAGATGGTGCAGAAATTTTATGCGATCAAGAGTGAGAGCGCTATCAACAAGGGTATGGTGATCTCTACTGTGTTCGCAACCATTGTCTCCGGCGGTTGTTACTTTTTAGGCGGTTTCGGAAGACTTTTCAGTGACAGGATCGATATTGCGGCGAACGGCTATGACTCGGTAGTGCCGACTATGTTGTCGGGACTTCCTACGATATTGATCGCGGTGGTGGTCATTCTGGTGCTCTCTGCCTCCATGTCCACCCTTTCTTCCCTGGTATTGGCATCCAGTTCCACCTTGACGCTGGACTTTATTAAAGGTACTATTATTAAAGAGATGGATGAAAAGAAACAGGTCAAATGGATGCGGGCACTGCTGGTGGTGTTTATTGCGATTTCCGTGGTGATCGCATTGATCCAGTACCGTTCTAATGTCACCTTTATCGCACAGCTCATGGGTGTGAGCTGGGGCGCGTTAGCCGGTGCTTTTCTGGCACCCTTCCTCTATGGGTTGTATTGGAAGCGGACGACTAAGGCGGCTTGCTGGGTGAGTTTTTTGTTCTCAACGATCGTGATGCTTGCCAACATCTTTTTCCGGGCAAGCTTTCCGGCTTATCTGCAGTCTCCGATCAATGCCGGCGCATTCTGTATGCTGGCAGGACTTGTGATCGTACCTGTGGTGAGCATGTTTACAAAAGCGCCGGAAGAAAAGACTTTAGAGCATGTTTTCTCTTGCTACGAGAAGAAAGTGACGGTTTCCGTGACAGATTCCATCGGCGATCAGTCATAAGGAGGAAAAGAATATATGAAAACACTGATGCTTGGCAATGAGGCAGTTGCCAGAGGTCTCTATGAGGCAGGCTGCTGTTTTGTATCCAGCTATCCCGGAACGCCCAGCACGGAGATTACCGAGTCTGTGGCGAAATACGAAGAAGTGTATGCGGAGTGGGCGCCTAATGAGAAGGTTGCTCTGGAGGCGGCGTTTGGCGCATCCCTGACGGGGAAGAGGAGTTTTTGCGCCATGAAGCACGTGGGGCTCAATGTGGCGGCAGATCCTCTTTTTACCATTTCCTATACGGGAGTGAATGTCGGACTGGTGATCGGAGTGGCCGATGACGCCGGTATGCACAGCTCCCAGAATGAACAGGACTCACGTCATTATGCGCGGGCTTCGAAGATTCCCATGCTGGAGCCTGCCGATTCCGCGGAAGCGCTGGCCTTTGCAAAACTTGCCTATGAGCTTTCCGAGCAGTTTGATACGGCGGTTCTCATCAAGATGTGTACCCGCGTCAGCCATTCTCAGAGTGTGGTGGAGACAGGTGAGCGGGTACTGCCTGAGCAAAAGAAATATGAGAAAAACCCTGCGAAATACATAATGATGCCGGTCAATGCGAAGCGGCGCCATCCTGAGGTGGAGGCGCGCACCAAAGCGCTGACGGCCTGGGCGGAGACCGCTGAGATCAACCGAATCGAAGCGGGAAGCAGCAAAGCCTGTGGTATCGTTACATCATCCACCTGCTATCAGTACGTGAAGGAAGCCTTTGGGGATACCTATCCGGTGCTGAAATTGGGAATGATCTGGCCGATGCCGGAGCAGAAGATAAAGGATTTTGCGGCCTCCGTTGATAAGTTGGTGGTAGTGGAGGAACTGGACGGCTTTATCGAGAGCCATTGCAGAAATCTTGGCCTTGAGGTGTCCGGGAAAGAGATATTTACAGATGTCGGAGAACTGAGTCAGAATCTGGTGAAGGAGAAGCTTGGGGACGCAGTACAGGCTGGGCCTGTTCTTGCTGAGGATATCCCGGCCAGACCGCCTGTGATGTGTGCAGGCTGTCCGCACAGAAGTCTCTTCTATGTACTTAAGAAATTGAATCTTACCGTACTTGGAGATATCGGGTGTTATACATTGGGTGCGGTTGCGCCTCTGAATGCAATCGACACCACCGTCTGTATGGGGGCGTCTGTATCGGGACTACACGGCTTCGTAAAAGCGGGCGGTGAGGAGAATGCGGGAAAGACGGTTGCGGTTATCGGCGATTCTACTTTCATCCATTCCGGTGTTACGGGGCTGATCAATATCGCATACAATGAGTCAAATGCCACAGTGATCATACTGGACAATTCTATCACGGGCATGACGGGCCACCAGCAGAACCCCACTACGGGTTATAACCTGAAAGGGGATCCCTGCACGAAGATCGATCTGGAGAGCCTGTGCCGTGCCGTGGGAATCAAGCGGGTGCGGGTGGTAGATCCTTATGATATGGAAGCCTGTCAGACGGCGATTCAGGAAGAGTTAGCGGCAAATGAGCCTTCCGTCATTATTTCCCGTCGTCCCTGCGCACTGCTGAAATATGTGAAGCATCCCGGGCCGATCTGTTCTGATCCGGAGAAGTGTAAGGGATGTAAGGCGTGCATGAACATCGGCTGTCCCGCCATCAGCATGGTGGATGGCAAGGCAGTGATCGATGCGACTCTCTGTGTGGGATGCGGTGTCTGCGAGCAGCTTTGTAAATTCGATGCATTAGGCGCAGAAAAATGACGATATCATTCAATACACAGATAAGAGATGTGAGGTAAAGTGGAGATGGAAACAAAAAATATCATGATCGTGGGTGTGGGCGGACAGGGGACCCTGCTTGCGAGTAAACTTTTAGGGCGTCTGCTCCTTAGCAAGGGCTTTGATGTAAAGGTGAGTGAGGTACACGGTATGAGTCAGCGCGGCGGCAGCGTAGTTACCTATGTCCGCTGGGGCGACAGGGTGTGTTCCCCTATTATAGACAAGGGACAGGCGGACTGCATCCTTTCTTTTGAACTTCTGGAGGCGGCCCGTTATACAGAATACCTAAAGCCCGGCGGCAGGATCATCGTCAACAGCCAGCAGGTGAATCCCATGCCGGTGATCGCGGGGGCGGCAGTTTATCCGGAAAATCTGGAGGAGAAGCTTGGGGGACTTGGCATCCATGTGGATGCGCTTAACGCGCTTTCTCTTGCGGAGGAGGCGGGAAGCAGCAAGGCGGTGAATCTGGTGCTCATGGGCAGGCTTGCCAAACACTTTGACTTTACGACAGAGGAGTGGATGGATGCGATCGAGCACAGTGTACCGCCGAAATTCCTGGAGTTGAATAAGAAGGCATTTGAGCTGGGCCAGAGCGCATAGCCAATGCCTCAAAAGAGAAGGAGAATAAACTTATGGAACAAAGGTATTACCAGAAAGAAATTGAAACCGCGGACAGAGAGCAGATTCTCGCGTGGCAGAACGAACGCCTGGTGAAGCAGGTGCGCCATGTCTGGGACAACGTGCCTTACTACCGTAAGAAAATGGAGGAGAAGGGAGTTACGCCCGAGGATATTCAGAGCGTGGAGGATCTGCATAAGCTTCCTTTCCTGTCAAAGGATGATCTGCGGGAGGCTTATCCCTATGGTCTGCTGGCAAAGCCTCTTAAGGACTGTGTTCGTATCCAGTCCACATCCGGCACGACCGGACGAAGGGTAGTGGCATTTTATACCCAGCATGACATTGATCTGTGGGAGGACTGCTGTGCCCGCGCTATTGTGGCGGCGGGCGGCACCAACGAGGATGTTTGTCATGTCTGCTATGGGTACGGCCTGTTCACCGGCGGCCCTGGACTGAATGGCGGAAGTCACAGAGTTGGCTGTCTGACCCTCCCCATGTCATCAGGCAATACGGAGCGTCAGTTACAGTTTATGGTGGATCTGGAAGCTACGATTCTCTGCTGTACACCCTCCTATGCCGCTTATCTTGCGGAGAGTGTCCATGAGCATGGTCTGCGGGATAAGATCAAATTAAAAGCAGGTATCTTTGGCGCGGAGGCATGGAGTGAGGAGATGCGTCAGGATATTCAGAATAAGCTGGGAATCAAGGCTTACGATATCTACGGTCTCACGGAGACCAGCGGTCCCGGCGTCAGCTTTGAGTGCAGTGAGCAGACAGGTATGCACATTAACGAGGATCACTTTATTGCCGAGATCATCGATCCGGATACGGGCGAGGTTCTCCCTGAAGGCAGTAAGGGCGAGCTGGTATTTACCTCTATCACCAAGGAGGCATTCCCTCTGCTTCGTTACCGCACCAGAGACATCTGTGTCCTTACCAGAAAGAAATGCTCCTGCGGCAGAACTCATGTCAAGATGAGCAAGCCCATGGGAAGAAGCGATGATATGCTTATCATCAAGGGTGTCAATGTATTCCCGTCACAGATCGAGACAGTACTCATGGAACAGGGATACCCCGCGAACTATCAGATCATTGTGGATCGTGTCAACAACTCTGATACACTTGAGGTGATGGTGGAGATGACGCCCGAGAATTTCTCCGACAACCTGGGCAAGATCACGGAGATGGAGAAGAGCCTGGTGGCAGCGTTAAAGGCGATGCTCGGTATCTACGCGAAGGTACGGCTGGTGGCGCCCAAGTCCATTACCAGAAGTGAGGGCAAGGCGGTACGCGTGATAGACAATCGGAAAATATAAGACAGGAGGAACAAGTATATGACAATACCTCAGATTTCTGTATTTCTGGAAAATAAGGCGGGACAGCTTGCGGATATCACCGGTGTTCTCTCGGATAACCAGGTGAATATGCGTGCGATCAATATCGCGGAGACAGCGGATTACGGTGTTTTGCGCCTGATCGTGGACGATGCGACTAAGGCTTCCTCTATTCTGCTGGAAAAGGGCTTTATCCTGACCATGACGCCTGTTGTGGGTGTGGCAGTTCCGGATACGCCGGGCGGTTTAAGCAAAGTGCTGAGTGTGATCTCCACCGCCGGGATTGATGTGGAGTATATGTATTCAGTATTTGGGCAGAAGGATGGACAAGCCTGTATGATCTTCCGCGTGTCAGATACGGATGGTCTTACGGAGGTTCTTGACAAGAACGGAATTGGCACCATAGCGGGAGAAGATCTGGGCATTCATTGAATGGATCGATCATTCCTTAAGAAAAACAGTTGACAAAGCTCAAAATTTCGTATACATTATAAGGCAGTAAAGTTTTATAAGCAACATATGACAGGCGTTGAAGAGAACAAGTAGTGGATCAGGGAACGGACAGAAAGCAGCCGGATGATGAGAGGCGCGCGGGAACTTTTTCATGAATACATCTCGGAGCTTCACGGCAGAATAGAGACAGGATGTCTTTTAGTAGGCCGCGACGGAGGAATGCACGTTATAGCAGGAGAGTATCGTTATAGATGAGTAGCGCGCGTTATTCTATAATCGTACTCGGTGAGGCCGGCGATGTGAGTCGTCTGTGAAATTAGGTGGTAACACGAGTAAAACCCTCGTCCTGATAGCAGGACGGGGGTTTCTTTACGGAATGGAGGAGAACATGGGAATTTACGAGGAATTACAGGCGAGGGGACTCCTCGCACAGCTGACAGATGCGGATGAGATCCGTGATCTGATCAATAATGGAAAGGCAACCTTTTATATCGGATTCGATCCGACGGCGGACAGCCTGCACGTGGGACATTTCATGGCGCTCTGCCTGATGAAGCGTCTGCAGGAGGCGGGCAATAAGCCCATCGCCCTGATCGGCGGCGGCACGGCGATGATCGGCGATCCTTCCGGACGGACGGATATGCGGTCCATGATGACGAAGGAGACTATCGAACACAACTGTGAGTGTTTTAAAAAACAGATGAGCCGGTTTATTGATTTTTCCGAGGGAAAGGCGCTCATGGTCAACAATGCAGACTGGCTGTTGGATCTGAATTATGTGGAGTTTATCAGAGACGTGGGGGCGTGCTTTTCTGTCAATAATATGCTTCGGGCAGAGTGCTATAAGCAGAGAATGGAGAAGGGATTAAGCTTCTTGGAGTTCAACTACATGATCATGCAGAGCTACGATTTTCTGGAGCTCTATAAGAGATACGGCTGCAATATGCAGTTTGGAGGGGATGATCAGTGGAGCAATATGCTTGGCGGTACAGACCTGATCCGGCGTAAGCTTTCCAAGGACGCCTACGCCATGACCATCACTCTTCTTATGAACTCTGAGGGCAAAAAGATGGGGAAGACCCAGAAGGGCGCTGTGTGGCTTGATCCCAATAAGACCACGCCCTTTGAATTTTATCAGTACTGGCGCAACGTGGACGACGCGGATGTGCTGAAGTGTCTGCGGATGCTCACCTTCCTGCCCTTGGAGCAGATCGAGGAGATGGACAGTTGGGAGGGCAGCCAGTTAAACGAGGCGAAGGAGATCCTGGCTTACGAGCTGACCAATCTGGTGCACGGGGAAGAGGAGGCAGGAAAGGCAAAGGAAGCTTCCAGGGCGCTCTTTTCAGGAGGCGTAAGCTCAGAGAATATGCCTACGGTGACGCTTAAAGAGTCTGATTTTAAAGATGGCAGGATCGACATTCTGGGAATCATGGTGGCTGCCGGTATGGTGAGTTCCCGTTCCGATGCCCGCAGAGCGGTGGATCAGGGCGGCGTGACCGTGAAGGGTGAGAAGATCAGCGATGTGAAGGCATCCTACACGAAGGAGGATATCGCGGCGGAAGAATTTATCGTGAAAAAGGGCAAGAAGAGCTTTAAGAAAATTTTGGTATAGCCTCAAATACGGAAACAGGCTAGTGGTGGCATAACAGGCGGAGGAAAAAGAAGATGGAGAATACGAAGAGCAAGAGAACACTTATGTCCTATGCACCGGATATCAAGGTGGTGGACTGTACATTGCGGGACGGGGGTCTGGTCAATGATTTTTTCTTTACGGATGAGTTCGTAAAAGATCTTTATCAGGCCAATATCAAAGCCGGAGTGGATTACATGGAGTTCGGCTATAAGGCGTCCAAGGATATGTTTGATGTGAATAAATTCGGCAAGTGGAAATTCTGCGACGACAAGGATATCCGTGCCGTTGTGGGCGATAATAAGACGGATATGAAGATCGCGGTGATGGCGGATGTGGGAAGGTGTGATTTCAAGCGGGATATTTTGCAAAAGAAGGACAGCCCCGTAGATCTGGTGCGCATTGCCACCTATATCAATACCATACCGGCAGCCATTGAAATGATCGAAGACTGTACAAAGAAGGGATATGAGACTACAGTCAATATCATGGCCATCTCCAAATCGAACGATATAGATATTGACGCGGCATTGGAGCTTCTCTGTCAGAGCAGTGTGGGTACGGTATATCTGGTGGACAGCTATGGTTCGCTCTACCCGGAGCAGGTGAGACGGCTTTCCGAAAAATATCTGGAGGTGGCTGACAAATATGGGAAAAAGGTGGGAATCCACGCCCATAACAACCAACAGCTGGCCTTTGCCAACACGACGGAGGCGGTGATCAAAGGGGTCAGCTACCTGGACGCTACAGTGAGCAGTCTCGGACGTGGCTGCGGCAACTGTCCCAGCGAGCTGCTTCTCGGCTTCTTAAAGAATCCGAAATATAATATCAATCCGATCCTGCGCTTTATTGAGAAGCATATTGTTCCTCTGCGGGAGTCCGGTGTGAAGTGGGGCTATGATGTGCCTTATCTTCTGACAGGGATCCTGAATCAGCATCCCAAGTCTGCGATCCAGTTCTCCAAGGAGGACCGAAAGGATTACTATGAATTCTATCTGGAGCTTTTGGAGAGCTGTTAAACAATAACATATGTGATGAAATGTGGTGTAAATGGACGGATTGACAGGGGTGAAATACTGTGAAATTAGAGGATGACAGGGATCTGGAGTTTATTGATCTGGAAGTGGAGCCGGAGGACGAGGAATATGACGAGGCCTTCGATGATGTGTTGGATGAAAAGACGCTGCGCTTTGTGCACAGAGTATTGTTTCCGGCTGTGATAGCGCTTGTCGCGGTGATCGTTGTGGGAGCAACGATAATATTGGTTCTGGGCGGCAGAAAGAGCAAGGAAGAAGCTTTATCTGCCATGGAGAATTTTTCGGCTGAAGAGGAGGAGATGCCGCAGGAGCAGTTATCTGAGCCGGTTGCGGAGGAGGATCCCGTCCCGGACGAGACAGAGAAAATCGCGAAACAAGATGACGTGGACTCCGACTCTGAGGAAGCGCTTTCGGCACAGGAGGCGGAGGATCCCCAGACAGAGACGATGGGAATGGAAGAGGGTACGGAGGTGGATGTGAGCAAGCTCCTCTCCTCCGAGGCTGCGGCCGAGACGGACCGGCTGAGCTTTGGCATAGATGTGGCCAGATACCAGGGAACCATAGACTGGGCGCAGGTGGCGGCATCGGGGGTTGATTTTGCCATGGTGAGGACTGGTTATCGGATGGACGGTACCCGGGAGATCGTCGCCGACAGCAATGCCAGATATAATATGCAGGAAGCCCAGAAGAACGGTATTAAGCTGGGCGTGTACTTCTTTTCTACCGCTGTCAGTGAGGCAGAGGCCGTGGAGGAGGCGGACTGGGTGGCAGATTATATCGCCCAGTATCGTATCACATACCCGGTGGCTTATGACTGCGAGGGATTTGAGCGCGCAGAAAGCGCACAGTACGGCTTGTCGAAGGAAAGACGGACGGATATCGCCATCGCTTTTCTGAATAGAATATATGAGAGGGGATATACCCCCATGTTTTACGCGTCTATGGGCGAGCTGACGGGGGAGGCCAAGTGGGTGACGTCCCGGATCGAGAGCACCTATAAGATCTGGGTATCACAGTACCCGGCGGCTCCCTATCCCCAGACAGAGAAGTCTTCCTATCAGGGAGTGCACGCCATGTGGCAGTACACGAACCGGGGAACCGTCGGCGGGATAGGACGTCCGGTGGATGTGAATATCGCTTACTTTGGTTACGAGGGGACAGCGGAGGCACAGAACGGGGAGGCACCGGAGGAAGCCCGGGCAGATGTGGAGGCGCTGATGCGTTTTACGGAGGTCAACGAGGAGGTAACCGCCAAGGACTCCACCAATCTTCGCAATATTCCCAGCCAGGGGGAGGACAGCTCAGTGGTCTACACCCTGCAAAACGGGGAAACGCTTACGAGAACGGGAGTCAGTGACAGCGGCTGGTCCAGGCTTACCTACAATGGGCAGACGGTCTATGCGGTGAGCAGCTATCTGACGACGGATCTGGGATATCAGGCGCCCAAGGAGAACACGCAGGAGGGTGCGGGAAGCGGCGATGGCCTGAAGACCAGATTTTCAGAACGCAATGAGCAGGTGACGGCAAAGATTGAGGTGAATCTGCGGCTTTTGCCCAGTGTGACCAATCCGGATGCTACTGTTGCCGCAGTGCTGCACAATGGTGAGTATGTGACCCGGACCGGGATCAATGAGGAATACGGCTGGTCACGGGTAGAGTATGAGGGTCAGACACTTTACTGCATCAGCAGTTATTTAACACAATAAGAGCGACAATTTTTTATGGCAGAAGGAGGAGCCATATGAGGACAACGATTACGAACGGACAATTTGATGAGGAGCGTGCGCTGTATCATCTGCAGCACGCCGATGTATCAGAGTGTATCTTCGCCGGGCCGGCAGACGGAGAATCGGCGTTGAAGGAATCCAGAGATGTGAATCTGACAAAGTGTACTTTTTCGCTGCGCTATCCGCTGTGGCATATACAGGGATTTACGATGCAGGATTCCTCCATGGACGAACTGACGAGGGCGGCGATCTGGTATGCTGCGGACGGCACGATCAGGAAATCTGTTCTTGGCGGTATTAAGGCGGTCAGAGAGTGTGAGAGGATACGTCTGGAGGATTGCCGCATTGTGTCTCAGGAGTTTGGCTGGAAATCCAGGGAGATCACGCTGGTGGATTCAGAGATCACCTCAGAGTATCTCTTTTTTGGCAGCTCGGATGTCAAGCTGGAACGGGTGAAGATGACGGGGAAATATTCTTTCCAGTATATGAAGAATCTGGAAATCACAGACTGTGTGCTGGATACCAAGGATGCCTTCTGGCACAGTGAGAATGTGACGGTGAGAAACAGCGTGGTGAAGGGCGAGTATCTGGCATGGTTTTCCGACGGACTGACCCTGATCGACTGCAGGATCATAGGGACACAGCCACTGTGTTATTGTAAAAATCTGAAATTGATCAATTGTACCATGGAGGATACGGATCTTGCCTTTGAGTATTCCGATGTGGAGGCCGACATCCGGGGTCATGTGATCTCCATTAAAAATCCGAGAACGGGTACCATTACTGTAGACAGTGTGGGAGAGATCGTAAGAGAAGCGCCTGTTATGGAGTGTGTTGGCGAAATTGTCATCAGAGGAAATAACGAGTGATACCACGAAAACAGCAGTTGTTATCAAACGGAATTATAGTAATACGAAAGTGAACCGACAGGTTAACTTAAAATGGCGGTTCAGAGAAAACAGGAAAGTAAAAAAACAGAAAATGTGCAATATATTAAAAGTAAATTTAATATATTGCACATTTTTCTTCTTGATTTAATTTTTGTATATTGTTTTCAGGTGGTCCATTTTTGCCCCCGCGTTCACCAAAAGGGCATCCAAAAGTGTGATTGCAGCCATACATTCCACAACCACCACTGCTCTTGGGACGATAACGGGATCGTGACGGCCCTTGATGGAAATGCTGATCTCTTCCCCATCTCCATTGACGGTATCCTGAGGGGAAAAGATGGAAGGCGTGGGTTTTATGTGGGCGCGCAGTACGATCTGTGAGCCATCGCTGATACCGCCCAGAATGCCGCCTGCGTGGTTGCTTGTTTTGACGACCTGTCCGTCCTGTATACGGAAGGGGTCATTATTTTCGGAACCGTTGCGGGTGGTGACTTCTATGCCGTCACCGATCTCAACCGCTTTGACAGCGCCCACGGACATCACCGCCTTTGCCAGATTGGCGTCCAGTTTTTCGAATACCGGATCACCCAGACCGGCGGGCACGCCGTCTATCACACATTCGATCACACCGCCTGCCGAATCATAGTTTCTCATACAGTCTGCCAGATATTTTTCCGCTTTTGCGGAGGCCTCTCTGTCAGGCATATAGGTGGGGGTTTCCCGGATGGCGCTCTGATCGAAGCGGTTTGGATCGATCGCTATGGGGCCGATGGATTTCGTGTAAGCATTAAGATGTATGCCGAATTCGGCGAGAGCCTTGGCGGCGATGGCGCCGGCAGCCACGCGTCCTATGGTTTCCCTGGCGGAGGAACGTCCGCCGCCGCGATAGTCTCGGAAGCCGTATTTTTGATCAAAGGTATAGTCGGCGTGTCCGGGGCGGTAGCAGTTTGCGATCTCGCTGTAATCCCGGGATCGCTGTGAGGTGTTCCGGACAAGGAGGCTGATGGGGGTGCCGGTTGTCTTTCCCTCAAAGATGCCGGAGAGGATTTCCACGGCGTCCGCCTCCTTGCGCGGTGTGGTGATGGAGCTCTGCCCGGGCTTGCGACGGTCTAAATATATCTGAATATCGTTTGCGTCGAGGGGGAGTCCTGCGGGGCAGCCGTCTATCACAACGCCCAGTCCGGCGCCATGAGATTCTCCCCAGGTGGTGATTCGATAGATAATTCCAAGTGTTGAACCTGCCATTGTCTGATCCTTTCTTTTGTTGTGTGAAGTTTTCTGAAAATAGCACGCAGGATATCCTGCAAAATTAAATTGCACATGAAATATCAAATGTACAATTAAATATCGGACAGTAAATCAAACGATGTCTTTGTGTGCGGGAAAACGTATATAGGGAGAATTTTGTGCGTATTCTCACGGTTTACCCGTAATCAGAATACCATATTTGGTATAAAATGCAATAGCGCATATGGAAAAAGAAAGGGAGAGAAAACCAGATGTAGATCTTATTTTGGCGGGAGCAGAAAAATAAAAAATCAAATCAAGAGGGAAAAGAAATAAAAAAAGTGTAGAAATATGACAGATTTACATAAAAAAGGGGTGTACAAATAAATTTTATGTGTTATGATATAAGACAGAGTTGTTTGGAAAAAATCAAACTGGGGATTTGAATGGATAAAACATATCGCGAAAATATAATTTCATATTTTACGGGTGTGGCGAAGAAACATAAAGTGTTGAAGTATCCCTGTATCGTGATCCTGCCGGTAGTGCTTTTGTTCTATTATTTATGCAGACATTTTGTGACTAACGGCAAACGGTATGCAAGTATGGCTTTTGTGGCGATCTTCTTTATGAGCAGCTGCAGCTTTTCCTTTGCGGTCTTTGCGGAGCGGACGGGATTTACCAGTGTACAGGAGACCTACAGCGCTATTGTGGAGACCTCGGACATTTCGCTTGCAGCGGTGGATCCGGTGACGCCTGAGAGTGAAGTGCTTCTGGATCTGGAGGGGGAAACCTTTGCAACGGAGCAGGAGGACGAGGAAGTCGAGATCTACACGCTGGACGATCTGTTAGAGAATCATGACCATGAGGGGACTGACTATACGGAGACAGAGCCTGCTGTGAACATGGAGGAGTTCACCTTTGATTCTTCCGATTGGCGGCTTGTCCTGATCAACAAGCAGCATCCCATTCCGGAGGACTATGACTTTACGCTGGCGACCATTACCTCGGGTATGCGCTGCGATGAGCGTGTGATAGAGGATCTGCTGCTCATGACGAAGGCAGCGCAGAAGGATGGTCTGCATCTGGCGATCAGATCTCCTTACAGAACCTCTGACAGACAGGAATCGAACTTTAATGACAGGATCAAATATTATATGCGGCAGGGACTGTCATATATTGATGCCTATAAGGTCACTTCTCAGGTGATCACTATTCCAGGATGCAGTGAGCATGAGGTCGGTCTGGCGTTAGATATCACCTCCGATGCCTATCTGCCGTTGCTGCAGGGTTTTGCCGAGACCGAGGAGGGAATGTGGCTTGCGGAGCACAGCTGTGAATACGGCTTCATATTGCGCTATCCCGAAGGCAAGGAATATATCACCGGAATCGAGTATGAGCCCTGGCATTTCCGCTACGTGGGCAGGGAGGCAGCTATGATCATGAAGGAAGAGAACCTCTGCCTGGAAGAGTTCTGGGATAAATATTTATAGATATTTTAGCGGAAAGAGGTTTTGTATGTATAAGATTTTAAAGCAGGAAGGCAGGGCGAAACGGGCCGAATTGACAACAGTGCACGGTACGATACAGACCCCTGTCTTTATGAATGTGGGGACAGTGGCGGCGATCAAGGGAGCCGTGTCCACGGAAGATCTGGAAACCATAGGAACGCAGGTGGAACTGTCTAATACCTATCATCTTCATGTGCGCCCGGGAGATCATGTCATCAGACAGATGGGCGGACTGCACCGGTTTATGTCCTGGAACAAGCCGATCCTTACGGATTCCGGTGGGTTTCAGGTGTTTTCTTTGGCGGGACTGCGCAAGATCAAAGAGGAGGGCGTGTATTTTCATTCTCATATAGACGGCCGTAAGATATTTATGGGACCGGAGGAGAGTATGCAGATTCAATCCAATCTGGCGTCTACCATTGCAATGGCTTTTGATGAGTGCCCCTCTAGCGTGGCGGAAAGAAGATATGTGGAGGATTCCGTTGCACGGACTACCAGATGGCTTGTTCGTTGTCAGCGGGAGATGAAGCGGTTGAATGGTCTGGAGGACACCATAAATAAAGAGCAGCTGTTATTTGGAATCAATCAGGGTGCGGTCTATGATGATATCCGCATCGAGCACGCGAAACAGATCGCGGAGCTTGGCTGTGACGGTTATGCGCTGGGCGGTCTGGCCGTGGGGGAGAGTCATGAGCAGATGTATCATGTGATTGAGGAGACGGTGCCTTATCTGCCGAAGGACAAACCTACTTATTTGATGGGAGTGGGAACACCGGCTAACATTCTGGAGGCCGTAGAGCGGGGCGTGGATTTCTTTGACTGCGTATATCCGACAAGAAACGGGCGGCATGGACATCTTTATACGAATCGGGGCAAGATCAATCTGTTTAATGCAAAGTATGAATTGGATGAAAGACCGATAGAGGAAGGGTGTAACTGTCCGGCCTGCAGGCGGTATTCCAGAGCCTATATCAGACATCTGTTAAAGGCGAAAGAAATGCTGGGTATGCGCCTTTGCGTGCTGCACAACCTGTATTTCTACAATACTATGATGGAAGAGATAAGAGCGGCGCTGGAACAGGGGGAATTTGCGGCATACAAGAAGAGGAAGCTGGCCGGAATGAATCCGTAAATTTCAGGAAAGGGCTTGTTTTTCCTGTCCAAGTTGTGTATCATAGGCTTTAGATTTTTGATAGAAAAGATAACGGAGGATATACTATGGGATTATTATTAACGGCTGATGCGGCGGCTGCTACAGGCGGCGGTCTGGTTATGGTCATCTATATTGTGATTATCGTGGCGTTCATGTATTTTGTTATGATCCGTCCGCAGAAGAAGGAACAGAAAAGGGTGGCAGCCATGCTGGCAGATATGGCAGTAGGTGACTGCGTTCTTACGACCAGCGGCTTTTACGGCATCGTGATCGATATCAATGACGATACGGTCATCGTAGAATTTGGCAGCAACAAAAACTGCCGTATCCCCATGCAGAAATCTGCAGTGGCGCAGATCGAAAAAGCGGAGACAGAGTAAGGGATCGGATGACAGAAACAGTTGGACCATGGCGTAACAGTCATGGTTCTTTTTTTGCTATTGACAGGTGAAAATAAATGATGTAAAATCCTTTCTTGTCTGAATAAGATATGACAGAAAAAGTTTTTAATGGAGGAGAATGTTATGAAAAGAAAAACAGTGAAAACAATTCTTTGTGCAGCTTTATTGACGATTGCAATGTCTGCAACAGCCTGCGGCGGCTCTGATGACGCAGCTAAGAGTGCGGACACAGCGGCGGAGACTCCTGTCGAGGAAGAGGCTCCTGCTGAGGAGGAAGCGCCTGTCGAGGAAGAAGCTCCCGCTGAGGAAGAGAGCAGTGACCAGAAGACACTTGAGGAGTATATGTTCGAGGATCCGACTGCGGAACAGCAGCTCAAGGAGCAGGCGGCAGCACAGGGAAATGACCAGATGGATATGGATATTGAGGTGAAAGGTAATTCGGTTGTCTGTGTAGCTACCTTTAAGGATTCCGTAGAATTGCCGGATGATATATCAGAACAGTTGAGCGACGGCATGGATTCGCTTGGTTCAGCTTTCTCGGCAATTGCAGGTATGCTGGATGATGCGATCGGTGCGGAGAAAGGAACGGTGTCCTACGGTATCAGATATTGTGCTCCGGATGGAACAGTTCTTGTGGAGGCAAGCTTTACCGCAGAGTAAGAAAAGAAAACAGTGAGTTTGACAAAAAGCCGGGCTAAGATGGCCCGGCTTTTCTATATTGAAATTTGGGCAGGAATAGTCTATGATATATAAGTGATATTTTTGACTTTATGGCTTTTCAGGTACAAAGGGCGTATGGTTTGACAGACGGCCCAGGATGGAGGATGGTATGAATTTGAAGATAACCTGTATTCCGGGAGACGGAATTGGTCCGGAGATCGTAGCGGAGGCGAAAAAGGTACTGGATGCGGTGGCAGAGAAATATGGACACGATATACAGTATACGGATATTCTGATGGGCGGCGCATCTATCGATGTGCACGGTGTACCCCTGACGGAGGAAGCTGTGGAGACGGCGAAGAGCGCGGATGCGGTGCTGATGGGATCTATCGGCGGCGACACCACCACTTCTCCCTGGTATAAGCTGCCGCCGAATCTGCGGCCGGAGGCGGGCCTTTTGGGCATCCGCAAGGCTCTTAATCTGTTTGCAAACTTAAGACCTGCGGTTTTATATGAGGAGCTGGCAGGAGCCTGTCCCTTGAAGGAGGAGATCTCAGCGGCCGGCTTTGATATGATGATCATGCGGGAGCTGACGGGCGGCCTGTATTTTGGTGAGAGAAAGACCGTAGAGGAAAACGGTGTGAGAAAGGCGATCGATACGCTGACCTATGATGAGAATGAGATCCGCAGGATCGCGATCAAGGGCTTCGACATTGCCAGAAAACGCAGGAAAAAGGTGACTAGCGTGGATAAGGCCAATGTGCTGGATTCTTCCAGACTCTGGCGCAGCGTGGTGGAAGAAGTAGCGGCGGATTATCCTGATGTGACCTTAGAGCATATGCTGGTGGATAACTGCGCCATGCAGCTGGTGAAGGATCCCGCCCAGTTCGATGTGATCCTGACGGAGAATATGTTTGGAGATATCCTCTCCGACGAGGCAAGTATGGTGACCGGTTCCATCGGTATGCTTGCATCTGCTTCCTTAAATGATACCAAGTTTGGTCTGTATGAGCCGAGCCACGGCTCGGCGCCGGATATCGCAGGCAAAGACATTGCGAATCCCATTGCTACGATCCTTTCCGCATCCATGATGCTGCGCTATAGCTTTGATCTGGACCGGGAGGCGGATGCGATCGATGCAGCTGTAAAGCAGGTACTGCAGGACGGTTTCCGTACAGGAGATATTATGTCTGAGGGCTGTGAGCAGGTGGGCTGTAAGCGGATGGGAGACCTGATCGTGGAGAGAATTAAATAAGAATATGCGTTATTTTATAAAGAATGGGGAACGAAAGGGTACAGCCTTCTTTATCACCGGGGAAAAAAGGGAACGCAGCTGGGAAGAGGGAATTTTTCTCCTGCTGTTTGCGGGCATGGCGATTTATTACGGATACAGAATGTTTGCGCTGACGCCCTGGTATGATGAGCTGTACACTTATTACTATTTTGTCAGCAGAGGGCCGGTCTATGCAGCGATCCACTGGCCGCTGCCCAACAATCACGTGGGATATTCGGCACTCTCGGCCTGCTTGGGAATATTTGGAAGCGCGCCCATTGCCCTGCGTGGTGTATCCTATCTGTGCAGTCTGGGGAGTCTGGTTCTTCTCTATCGGATTTCCCGGAAATGTTTTACAAAAGGTATTGCTCTGCTTCCGGTACTTGTGTTTGTGAGCCTGTATATGGTCAATCAGCTGGCGGTGCAGGGCAGGGGGTATGCGCTTGTGACGTTCTGTTATCTGACAGCGATCCTGACGCTGTACCATATGGCAGCGGAGAAAAAAGATAACAAACGTGATTATATATGCTTCGGGCTGTCTCTGGTGATAGCGCTCTGGGCGATTCCCAGCAGTCTGTATGTGGTCATGCCGATCTGTCTGTTCGGCGGTTTCCTGCTCCTTTTGCAGAAGGAGTACAGGCGGCTTGGCAGATTGATTGGGGTTTCTTTGGTGAGTGCGGTCTGCACGGCGGGCCTTTACGGAATCCTGTGGCTGGCCATCGGCTCTAATCTGCTCTCCAAGTGGACGGATGGACCTTACTACACGGCAGGGCATATCGAGATCATTCTGCACGCACCTTTTCGGGCTTTATCAGAGGGGATCGGCTATATGTTGGATACCCCTTATATTCAGAGTATGACCAGACAGGATTTTTCGGCGCAGGCAGCTCACTGGCTGCAGACGCTGTTTGGCACCCAGCTTGCTCCGATGTTTGGGCTGTTGGGAAAGAGCTGGTGCATTCTCCTTGCGGCGGCGCTGCTCTTGGCGGCGGGGTGCCTGATCAGAAAGCGGGGAGAGCCTGTTTTTCTGGAATGGTATTTTGTGCTGACGGCCCTTCTTCTGGCGCTGGCGCTTGTCATTCAGTGTAAGCTGCCCTATCAGAGAGTATTCTCCTTTCTGGGCGTGTGGGTGGCGCTTTTGCTGGGATGGCTGCTGCAGAGGCTGGCAGATTTTTTACAGAGACACTGTGGTGTCTGGAAAAAGTGCAGTGCGGCGGGCTGTGCGGTTGCTTTGGCGCTGGGACTTGGCTGCATTTTCTGCGGGGCTGTTTGTCTGGATGATTCGCCCTACAGTTTGCGTGATGAGCTGATCCGGGACGCCTATGCACAGATCGATCTGGAGGAGACGGATGTGGTGGCGGTAACAGACTGCGATCAGGAGTATTTGATGCTTTACCTCTATGGCAGAGGGGAAGATCAAGTCACCAGACAGATCGAGGAAGCGGATGTGGTGCTTTTGGACAAGGCGCTTTTGGGACTGCCCTACGGCTACCGGGAAGGTCCCGAAGAGTGGAAATTCTATCTATCCAAAGAGGAAGTGGAAGCGCAGAGCGCCTATTTAAATGAGAATATGACGCAGGTATATGAAAACTGGCAGTTTATCATGTTTGCAGAAAATCAAGCGCACATGAAATGAGCATTTGATTTTTGAGATAATAATTGAAAACGGAGGAGATAAATGATGAGAAGCGATAACGTGAAGTCTGGCGTACAACAGGCGCCCCACAGAAGTTTATTTAACGCTCTGGGATTTACCCAGGAGGAAATGAAAAAGCCTATGGTGGGTATTGTCAGCTCATACAATGAGATCGTACCCGGGCATATGAATCTGGATAAGATCGTGGATGCAGTGAAGCTGGGCGTGGCCGAGGCAGGCGGCGTGCCTGTGGTATTTCCGGCGATAGCCGTCTGTGATGGAATCGCTATGGGACATATCGGTATGAAATATTCTCTGGTGACCAGAGATCTGATCGCGGACTCCACGGAGTGTATGGCGCTTGCACATCAGTTTGATGCGCTGGTGATGGTGCCCAACTGTGATAAGAATGTGCCGGGTCTTTTGATGGCGGCGGCCCGCATCAACGTGCCCACCGTGTTTGTATCGGGCGGCCCTATGCTGGCGGGCCATGTAAAAGGGCAGAAGAGAAGCCTTTCTTCTATGTTTGAGGCGGTAGGTTCTCATGCGGCAGGCACTATGACGGATGAAGAACTTTTGGAGTTTGAAGCGAAAACCTGTCCCACCTGCGGTTCCTGTTCGGGAATGTATACAGCCAATTCCATGAACTGTCTCACCGAGGCGCTGGGCATGGGTCTTCGCGGCAACGGTACGATCCCGGCGGTGTACTCCGAGCGTATCAAGCTGGCAAAGCACGCGGGTATGGCAGTGATGAGCCTTTTGGAGAAGAATATCAGACCCAGAGATATCATGACGAAGGATGCGATCTTAAATGCGCTCACGGTGGATATGGCGCTTGGATGTTCCACAAACTCCATGCTGCATCTGCCGGCTATTGCTCATGAGGTGGGATTTGATTTTGATATCGCTTTTGCCAATGAGATCAGCGAAAAGACGCCCAATGTGTGTCATCTCGCTCCTGCAGGCCCCACTTATATGGAGGATTTAAACGAGGCGGGCGGTGTCTATGCGGTAATGAAGGAGCTTGCGGATATCGGACTGCTCCATACGGATTGTATGACAGTTACGGGTGAGACCATCGGAGAGAACATCAAGGATGCTGTCAATAGGAATACGGATGTGATCCGGACGGTGGAGAATCCCTACAGTAAGACCGGCGGTCTGGCTGTCTTAAAAGGAAATCTTGCCCCTGACGGCAGTGTGGTGAAACGCTCCGCCGTGGTGGAGGAGATGATGGTTCATGAGGGCCCTGCCAGAGTCTTTGATTGTGAGGAGGATGCGATCGCGGCAATCAAGGGCGGTAAGATCGTAGCCGGTGATGTGGTGGTGATCCGTTATGAGGGACCCAAAGGCGGTCCGGGTATGAGGGAAATGTTAAATCCCACTTCGGCAATCGCCGGTATGGGACTTGGCTCCAGCGTGGCGCTGATCACGGACGGACGTTTTTCCGGCGCTTCCAGAGGCGCTTCCATCGGTCATGTGTCGCCGGAGGCGGCAGTGGGCGGCCCCATCGCACTGGTGGAGGAGGGAGATCTGATCAGTATTGATATCCCGAATATGAAGCTTGATATTAAGGTTTCCGAGGAGACACTTGCCGAGCGTAAGGCAAAATGGCAGCCAAGAGAGCCCAAGGTGACGGAGGGCTATCTTGCCAGATACCGCGAAATGGTGACCAGTGGAAACCGGGGAGCGATTTTGGAGATTCCCAAAGCGAAATAATAAATTGCGAGCGTTATTTATAGGAGCGGCAAAACGCTTCGGAATGGAGGAAATAAAATGGTATTAACAGGAGCAGAGATCGTAGTGGAATGTCTGAAAGAGCAGGGCGTGGACACTGTGTTCGGTTATCCCGGCGGTACGATCTTAAATGTATATGACGCGCTGTATCAGCACAGTGAGGAGATTCAGCATATTTTGTCGTCCCACGAGCAAGGGGCGGCTCATGCGGCGGACGGTTATGCCAGAGCCACCGGCAAGGTGGGTGTCTGTCTGGCTACCAGCGGTCCGGGAGCGACTAATCTGGTGACGGGTATTGCCACAGCCTATATGGATTCGGTGCCCATGGTGGCTATCACCTGCAATGTAAATCTGCCCCTTTTGGGAAAGGATTCTTTTCAGGAGGTGGATATTGCGGGAATCACCATGCCCATCACCAAGCATAACTATATTGTAAAGGATGTTGCGATTCTTGCGGACACATTAAGGAAAGCCTTTACCATTGCAAAGAGCGGTCGTCCCGGGCCGGTTCTGGTGGATATCACGAAAGATGTGACAGCTAATTCCTGCGAGTATGAGAAGCAGGAGCCGGAAAAGATCGCAGCGCAGAAGGGACGATATACAGAGAAAGAACTGGAGGAGGCCATCCGCCTGATCGAGAGTGCGGAAAAGCCCTTTATCTATGTGGGCGGCGGCGCTGTGATCTCCGGGGCCTATGAGGAAGTAAGAACCTTTGCCAAACTGGTGGATGCACCGGTCTGCGATACGCTGATGGGGAAGGGTGTTATTGATGGTCATGATGAGAGATATACGGGCATGATCGGTATGCACGGCACCAAATCTTCTAATTTCGGTGTCAGCGAGTGCGATCTTCTGATCGCTATGGGAGCGCGTTTTTCCGACCGTGTGGTGGGAAATCCGAAGAAATTTGCGGAGAATGCCAAGGTGCTGCACATTGACATCGATGCGGCGGAGATCAATAAAAATATCCGGACAGACGTTTCTCTGGTAGGGGATCTGAAAGCAGTGCTCACAGAGCTGAATGCCAAGATCAAAGAGCAGAAGCATGAGGCGTGGATGGCACATATCAAGGAGCTGAAAGACAAATATCCTTTATCCTATGATACATCGGTGCTCTCCTGTCCTTATATCATGGAGGAGATCGACCGGGTGACCAAGGGAGAGGCTGTTATTACCACAGATGTGGGACAGCATCAGATGTGGGCTGCGCAATACTATAGATATACGAAGCCGCGCACTCTGCTCACCTCCGGCGGTCTCGGTACAATGGGCTACGGACTTGGCGCCTGTATCGGAGCCAAGATGGGGCAGCCTGATAAGATCTGTATCAATATTGCGGGGGATGGCTGTTTCCGTATGAATATGAATGAGCTTGCCACAGCCAGTCGGTACAACATTCCGATCATACAGGTGGTTATCAACAATCATGTGCTGGGTATGGTCAGACAGTGGCAGACGCTGTTTTACGGTAAGCGGTATTCCCAGACCGTTTTGAATGATGGCGTGGATTTCTGCAAGGTGGCAGAGGGCCTTGGCTGTGAGACGATTCTGGTGACCAAAAGGGAAGAGGTGGCTCCTGCCATTGAAAAGGCGATCACTTTAAAGAAGCCGGTGTTATTAAATTGCATCATTCCGGAGGATGACAAGGTATTTCCGATGGTGCCCGCGGGTGCGCCTATCAGTGAAGCCTTTGATGCGGGCGATTTGGAGGCACGCGAGAAGGAGCACTAATTACGAAGGTTGACGTATGAAGAGATTACTAAAGCATATAGCGGTCATTCTTGGACTGGTTGCTATCGCCATGATGGGGACTTATGTGGGACTTGCCGTGTATTATCACAACGCCTTTACCTATGGCACCTGGATCAATGGGATCTACTGCACCGGCAGAAGCATTCAGGAGGTCAATGACGAGCTGGTAAAGGGATTTACCTACGAGGGTGTCACGGTGGTGGATAAGGACGGCAGCCGCTATGAAATATCGGCCGAGGAAATTGCATATCAGTTTGACTTTAAGAAGGCCTTGGAGATTTATCAGAATCAGCAAGACCCCTGGAGGTGGATCGACAGTCTGTTTGGCGGGCATCAGGTGGAGCTTACGCCGGTGGTGTCCTACGATGCGGAGGCTTTTGAGAATTGCTTTGAGGCGCTGCCATTCTGCCAGGAAGCGCGGCCGGATCGGGAGCGCAGGGTGGAGATCATCCGCACACCCCAGGGTTATGATCTGGTGAATGAGAGAACAGAGGTACTCTTCATTGAGCAGGCCAAAGGAGCCGTGCTTGCCGCTATCGAAGCTTCTGAGAGCCAGGTTTCTCTGATGGAGGCAGAATGCTACCATGATCTGGAACTGACAGCACAGATGCAGGAGACGTTGGAAATCTGGGAAAAGCTGGCATCCTTTCAGGAGTGCGGCGTTGTTTACCGGATGGGAGAGGAAGATATCCCTGTGGACGCTTCCGTGGTCAGCGATTGGATCGCGACAGATGATAACGGTCGTTTTTTATTTGATGAATCCGGTGAATTACAGCTAAAAGAAAACGCGATAGAGGATTTTGTTAAGGAGCTTGCCACAGAGTATGATACGGTGGGAGGCACCAGACAGTTTCAGTCCACCAGAGGAGATGTGGTGACGGTGGAGGGTGGCCTTTACGGTAATAAAATGGATCAGGAGGCGGAGGTCGCTTATCTGACGGCTGCTTTTTACAGTAAAAAGAACGAGGTGCACGAACCGGTTTACACCCAGGAGGCATGGGCCAAGGGTAAGGAAGATATCGGTTCCACTTATATTGAAATCGATATGAGTGAGCAGAAAATGTACTATTATGTAGATGGTGTCCTGCAGATCGATACGCCCATAGTGACGGGAAATACTTCCCGCAGAATGGGGACGCCCTCCGGTGTCAATTATGTGTATCTGAAACAGAAGAACAGGATCCTGCGGGGGCAGGGCTATGCTTCCCATGTGGATTTCTGGATGCCCGTAAAAGGGAATATCGGTATCCATGATGCGGCATGGAGGGGAACCTTTGGCGGCACGATCTATCAGACGAACGGCTCCCACGGATGCATCAATACGCCCCGCACCGCCATGGAACAGCTCTATGAGATGGCGGAGGTGGGAACTCCGGTGGTGATGTTTTATTAAAGTAATTGACTAAAGCGTGTGAAGAGCGTAAAATGTTTCTTGGTTTGTAAAGTTGAGTGAGGACGGGAGGAGAGAACAGTGTCCAGAGTGTATAATTTTTCAGCGGGTCCCGCAGTTTTGCCGGAAGAGGTATTGCAGGAAGCTGCGGCAGAGATGCTTGATTACAAGGGTTCGGGAATGTCGGTGATGGAGATGAGCCATCGCTCCAAGGTTTATGATACGATCATCAAGGAGGCGGAGGCAGATCTCAGGGAGCTTTTACATATCCCGGATAATTATAAAGTGTTGTTTTTACAGGGCGGTGCAAGCCTCTTGTTTGCGTCTGTGCCCATGAACTTGATGAAGAACCGCAAGGCGGGCTATATCCTGACAGGACAGTGGGCAAAGAAAGCTTTTGCGGAGGCGAAGATCTATGGTGAGGCTGTGGAGTTGGCTTCCTCTGCGGATGAAACTTTTTCCTATATTCCGGATTGTTCCAATCTGCCCATCACGGATGATATGGATTATGTCTATATCTGCGAGAATAATACAATCTACGGGACGAAGTTCCACCAGCTGCCGGACACCAAGGGAAAGATTCTGGTTTCCGATGTGTCTTCCTGTTTCCTGTCGGAGCCTATGGATGTGACCAAGTATGGACTGGTCTATGCGGGCGTACAGAAGAACGTGGGGCCTGCGGGAACTCAGGTCGTGATCATCAGGGAGGATCTTCTGACAGACGATGTATTGCCCGGAACGCCTACCATGATGAAGTTTAAGGTGCACGCGGACAATGATTCTCTGTACAATACACCGCCCTGCTACGGTATCTATATCTGTGGCAAGGTGTTCAAGTGGCTCTTGAAGAACGGCGGCCTGGAGGCTATGAAAGAGCGCAACGAGAAGAAGGCGAAGATACTTTACGATTTCCTGGATGAGAGCAATCTCTTTAAGGGCACGGTCAGAAAAGAGGACAGATCCCTTATGAATGTGCCTTTTGTGACGGGCGATGAGGAGATGGATGCGAAGTTTATCAAGGAGGCCACTGCGGCAGGCTTTGTGAATCTGAAAGGACACAGAAGCGT
>CAZUZZ010000002.1:0-22708 GCA_964625055.1 uncultured Bacteroides sp.
GGCTTTTCACCCGGTCTTTCCTTCCGGCACCGATGTTGTACCCGACAATGGGGATGCACCCTGCCGCGGTTCCTACGGCGATGGATATGACGATCTGGAAGAATTTCATCACGATACCGACGACTGCCATCGGGATCTGCGCATATTCCGCCTGCCCAAACACGGGATCAAGCGCACCGTATTTCCGGATCATGTTGTTGATTGCAGCCATAGCTGCCACCAGCGAGATCTGAGACAGAAAGCTGGTGATCCCTAAAGCCAGATACTGTCCTGCAAGTTGACTGTGAATGCGGAAGCTTTCGGTCTTCAGCTTAACGGCTTTCATATGACGCAGATACCATATGGCTAATAGTGCTGTCAGAATCTGTCCCATCACCGTGGCGACTGCAGCTCCCATCATGCCCCATTTGCATACAAAGATAAAGACCGGATCGAGAATGATATTGACCACCGCTCCGGCCAGAGTGGAGATCATGGCGAACTTTGGACTTCCATCGGAGCGGATAACAGGGTTCATGGCCTGACCGAACATATAGAAGGGCACGCCCAGGCTGATCCAGAAGAAGTATTCTTTGGATTGGAAGAATGTTTCTTCATTGACGCGCCCGCCAAAGAGTGTCAAGATCGGCTCCTGAAAAATGAGATAGACAGCGGCAAGGATGATACTGCTTATAATGCACAGTAAAACTGCACTTCCGATGCTTTTGTGAGCGTCATCCTTACGCCCTGCTCCCAGACAGATGCTGACAAAGGCACAGCAGCCGTCACCGATCATGACGGCAATGGCCAGGGCGATCACCGTCATGGGAAACACCACCGTGTTGGCGGCGTTGCCATAGGAGCCGAGGTAACTGGCGTTGGCGATGAAAAGCTGATCCACAATGTTGTAGAGCGCCGCCACCAGCAGTGAGATCACGCAGGGGACTGCGTATTTTTTCATCAGGCTTCCGATGGGCTGCTTTTCTAAAAAATCATTTGCTTTCTGTTCCATAAAAGTTCCTCCTTGCATAAAAATAGTGCGTAGGCAAAGAAGCTGGATTTACGCCTCTTTGGCCACGCACTTTTCATCTGAGTATTCAGTTTGAGCAGATTATAGTCTACTCGCTCCGCCTTGATTTGTCAAAGGTATTTTTTCACAAAAATCTACTCTATATCCACCCCGGCCGCTTCCCTGGCGGCATCAAAGGTGATCACATTGACCGGCCCGAAGGTGGAGGTCTTGTAGACCGGAGTAGACTCGTTGAAAGCATTAAAGTACACATACTGGGAGGTGATGTTGATGTTCTGGTAAACACCTTCCCGCACCAGCTCCTGAGAGCTGCCGTCTATCAACATTCGTTTCAGTGCAGGGGCGTCTGTGGAACTGACCTGATAATAGATATAGCTGCCGTAGACATTGAACATATCGATGCGGTCGTTGGTCAGCACTTCTATCACATCATTATTCAGGCTGTAGCGGCACAGGCGGTAATTTTCCGAGACATCCATGTAGTAAACATAGCCGTCCTGAACAATGGGATTCCAGAGGTTCCCCCGCCACACTACGCTGGCATTATCGGTGGACACATCCAGAGCATACAGAAAATGATCTTTCCCGGCGCCGTTATAGTAGATCCTGCCGTCAACGAAGCAGTTGGGATTGATGATCTCCTCGGCTACCGTCTGCTTGTCTTTTTTATCGATCCGCACCTTATCCAGAGTGGTACCGAGAGCTTTGTCATATTTCTCATAGTAGAGGTAATTGCCACAAAGCTGCATACTGACGATACCGCAGCGATCCAGGCCAACGGTGGATTTTCCCTTTAGATTACTCCGGTATATGCCCTCGGTATGTGCCAGATACCCCAATCCGCTTCCGTTAGACCCGTCGCTGGTCATGGCGTAGTAGAGATACTTCCCGGCGGCGTTGATGGAAGAGACGGAGTTGCCGGAAAGTTTGACCATCTCGCTCTCGTCCGGATTCATGGAGTAGAGGCCATAGCTATCGTAGGCGTTGGCAAAATATACCCGGCCGTCCGCCTCACAGAAGTATCCGCCGTTATTCAGATTACCGGGGGTGTTTCCCACAGTGTAATCGTCATTCATGGTGATATGACCGCTTAAAACGACGCCCAGAGACAAGAGTATTAAAACAACAACTGTTATTGATATGATCAGGATGTTCTTCTGTGTGGTGCTCATGGGGTTCCCCTCTCGGTTGCGATGTTGATATTCAGCCCACGCCCATTCGCAAAATCGCATCTCCGATGCTTGGGCCGACTGAATTGTTACAATAATTATATCGAGAATCTTTCTTGCTATCAAGAACAAATTGCGGTAAACTTAGGTGGTAACCAATGGGAAAGGATGGAAGGTATGGATTTAGCAGAATTGAGGGTACAGCTGGACGCGATCGATGAGAAGATCGTGGCCCTTTATGAAGAGCGTATGGCGATTTCGTCCCAGGTGGCGGACTATAAGATAGAGACGGGCAAGAAGGTTTTTGATAAGAGCAGGGAGGCGGAGAAGCTGGAAAAGGTGCGCTCCCTCACACATAATCCCTTTAACGCCCACGGGGTGCAGGAGCTTTTTGAGCAGATCATGTCCATGAGCCGCAAGCTCCAGTATAATAAGCTGGCTGAGGCGGGGGCCCTTGGCAGGCTCCCCTTTATTGGCGTGGACAAGCTGGAGACAGAGCAGACCAGAGTGGTGTTTCAGGGGGCGGAGGGCGCCTATTCCCAGATGGCGATGATACAGTATTTCGGAGAGAAGGTGAAGAATTTCCATGTGGATACTTTTCGGGATGCCATGACAGCCATCGAGGAGGGGAGCGCTGACTTTGCGGTGCTGCCCATCGAAAATTCCACGGCGGGCATTGTGAGCGAGATCTACGATCTTCTGGTGGAGTTTGAGAACTATATCGTGGGAGAGCAGATCATAAAGATCGAGCATTGTCTGATGGGACTGCCGGGTACGGACATCTCTCAGATTAAAACAGTATATTCCCATCCCCAGTCCCTGATGCAGAGCGCCAGATATCTCAGTACCCATGAGGATTGGCGGCAGGTCAGTCTGCCCAATAACGCCTTTGCGGCAAGAAAGGTGAGTGAGGAGGGGGATAGGACCCAGGCTGCCATCGCCAGCGAGCAGGCGGCGAAGACCTACGGTCTGGATATCCTGAAGCGGGGCGTCAACCAGTCGGAGACCAATTCTACCCGTTTTATCATCGTCACGAATCAGAAAATATTCAGGAAGGATGCGTCGAAGATCAGCATCTGTCTGGAGGTGCCCCACGAGAGCGGCTCCCTCTATCACATCCTGTCACACTTTATTTACAACAATCTGAATATGACAAAGATTGAGAGCCGTCCTATCGAGGAGCGGAACTGGGAATACCGTTTCTTTATCGACTTCGAGGGCAATTTTGCGGACGGTGCGGTGAAAAATGCGCTCAGAGGACTGCGGGATGAGGCGCGCAATATGAAAATACTGGGGAATTATTGACGGAGAGGAATAACGCAATGAGAGAAGAAGAACTGATCATATATAAGGAGTTTGCAGATGGCGATATCCTTCGGGATGTGGTCTGGCTGATGGAGCATTACCGCTCCGGGGACGGCAGGGCGAGACCGCTTTTTTACAAGTGTATGCACCGACTTTCCGAGCAGGCGGCGGATCACGGTTTTTACGGGAATCTCTGGCACTGCTATCTGACCAATCTTCTGGTGAACAATGAGAACAGCTACAGCTGCGCCTGTGAGATGAGAGGCGAGGTGGAGGGCAGCATCAATGAACTGGTTCTGCACGATATCGCTATCTTTAAGGAATTGTTTGACTATGACTTTACAGAGATGATGGAGGTTTTGAAGGCGCCGGAGTTTGCCGTGGTTTTGGCATACGAGGGGGCTTCTGCTGACAGTAAGGTCTATAACCGGCGTATCAGAGACCGGATCTGTACGCTGGCACAGCACTTTGTACAGAATGAGAACGCTATGGCTATGAAGGCCACGCTCACGCAGTTTTACAGAGAGTACGGCGTGGGGGATCTGGGACTGCACAAGGCTTTCCGCGTAGAGCACGGGGAAGCTGGCGTGAGAATCGTACCTATCCGCAATATCGCCCATGTGTATCTGGAGGATCTGGTAGGCTATGAGATCCCGAAGCAGAAGCTCCGGGAGAATACGGAGGCCTTTGTGGAGGGACGCCGGGCGAACAACTGTCTTCTGTTCGGGGATGCGGGAACCGGAAAATCTTCCTGCGTGAAGGCGATCGCCAATGAATATTACGAGAAGGGTCTGCGTATTATCGAATTATATAAGCATCAGTTCCAGGATCTGAACGAGGTGATCGCCCAGATCAAAAACAGGAATTATAAGTTCATCATTTATATGGATGACTTAAGCTTCGAGGATTTTGAGGTGGAATATAAGTATTTGAAGGCGCTGATCGAGGGCGGGCTGGAGAAGAAGCCGGCGAATGTGCTGATCTACGCCACCTCCAACAGACGGCACCTGATCCGGGAAAACTACAGCGACAAGGCGGACAGGCGGGATGAGGATATGCACGCGGGAGATACGGTACAGGAGAAGCTTTCCCTGGTCTATCGCTTTGGTGTTACCATCTTCTTCGGTGCGCCGGATAAGAAGCAGTTCCAGCAGATCGTAAAGGCGCTGGCGGAAAGAAACGGACTCAATGTGCCGGAGGAGGATCTTTTCCTTCTGGCGAACAAGTGGGAGCTTTCCCATGGCGGACTCTCCGGCAGGACGGCACAGCAGTTCATTGATTTTCTACTTGGCACGTATGAAAAGAAGTCCTAGGAGGTTAGCGTGAAAACATTTGCGGCGATAGATGTGGGTTCTTATGAGCTTGCGATGAAAATTTTTGAGATATCCAAGGAGGGTCTGCGGGAAGTCGATTACATCAGGCATCGGATCGATCTGGGCACGGACACCTTTGCCATGGGCAAGATCAGTTATGACCGGGTAGATGAGCTTTGCAGGATTCTGCGGGATTATCTGGATGTCATGAAAAGTTATCGGGTAGATGATTACACGGCTTACGGCACCAGTGCGTTCCGCGAGACGGAAAATACCGGTATTGTGCTGGATCAGATCACCCAGCGTACCGGGATACGTATCGATGTTCTGAGTAACTCTGAGCAGCGTTTCCTGAATTATAAGGCCATTGCCTCCAAGGGAAAGTTCAGTAAGATTGTGGAGAAGGGGACCGCCATCGTGGATATCGGCGGCGGCAGCATCCAGATCTCGCTTTTCGACAAGGATACGCTGGTCACCACCCAGAATATGCGGCTGGGCGTACTGCGACTTCAGGATCAGCTGGGGCGGCTGAATATCAGCCCCAGACAGTATGAGGTGATCCTGGATGAGATGGTCAGTTCTCAGATCGCAGTATTCAAAAAACTTTATCTGAAAGACCGTAATATAGAAAATATTATTGTAGTGGACGATTATCTCTCCGCCGTCGTGGAAAAAAAGGCCGCTGGCCGGGAGGAGAACAGTGCAGAGATGCCTGATGTGGAGGAATTTTTGGAGCTGATCCGCACAAAACCGGTGCAGCAGGCGGCGAGAGAGCTGGATATACCGGAGGAGAACATACCGCTTTTGTTTATTTCCTGTATGCTGGTCAATCGGATTGCCAGAGTGATGGACGCGCACATGATCTGGGCGCCGGGAGTGACGCTGTGCGACGGTATGGCGTATGATTACGGGGAGCGGCACAAGCTCATTAAGGAAGAACATGATTTTGTGCAGGATATCATCGCCTGTGCACAGAATATCAGCAAGCGTTATATGGGCAGTAAACGCCGGGGCGAGACGCTGGAAAAGATTGCCATGACCATATTTGACAGTATGAAAAAGATTCACGGTCTGGGGAAGCGGGAGAGGCTGCTTCTTCGGATCGCTACGCTCCTTCATGACTGCGGCAAGTATATCAGTCTGGTGAATCTGGGAGAATGTTCCTATAATATCATCCTGTCTACGGAGATCATAGGGCTTTCTCATCTGGAACGGGAGATCGTGGCCAATGTGGTGAAGTACAATCACATGGAATTTGATTACGGCGAGGTGATGGGAAGCGGCGGCGACATTGACAAAGCGGCTTATCTGACTATCGCGAAGCTGACGGCCATTCTGAAGATCGCAAACGGTCTGGACCGCAGCCATAAACAGAAATTTAAGGATGTCAAGGCATCCTTAAAGGAGCGGGAGCTGGTCATTACCGTGGACGGTTCGGTGGATATCACGCTGGAAAAAGGGCTGTTTACGAAACGATCCGACTTTTTCGAGGAGGTCTACAGCATACGCCCGGTGATTCGCCAGCGGGGTTGACGCAGAGATTATATGATAGCAAATGTAATTTAAAGGAGATCTTGGAAGCTATGGCACAGGAGATGGATCTTTCCAGAGACGAATATTATACCAACAGGGAATTGAGCTGGCTGCTCTTTAACGAGAGAGTGCTCGCGGAGGCGAAAGATAAGCAGATTCCTCTGTTTGAGCGGATAAAATTCTTAAGCATTACCGCATCTAATTTAGATGAGTTTTTCATGGTGCGGGTGGCGTCTTTAAAGGATATGGTAAATGCGGGCTATAAGAAGCGGGATATTGCGGGTATGACTGCATCGGAACAGCTTGCGCAGGTGAACGAAAAGACACACCAGCTGGTGAATCAGCAGTACAACACCTACAACCGTTCCCTGTTGCCGCAGCTTGCGGCGAACGGGCTTCATCTTGTCTCACATCATGAGGATCTGACGAAAGAGGAGGGCGCTTATGTGGACAGCTATTTTACGGATAACGTCTATCCGGTGCTGACGCCCATGGCGGTGGATTCTTCCAGACCTTTTCCGCTGATCCGCAATAAGTCCCTGAATCTGGGAGCGCTGGTGACCAAAAAGAACGGCGACGGAGAACTGGAATTTGCCACGGTGCAGGTGCCCAGTGTGCTCTCACGTCTGGTGGAGCTTCCCTCGAAGGAGGACAGGAAACTGATCCTTCTGGAGGAAGTGATAGAGCGCAATATTCATAAGCTGTTTTTAAACTACGATATTGTCTGCACCTTCCCTTTCCGGATCATGCGCAATGCGGATCTGTCCATTGAGGAGGAAGAGGCGGAGGATCTTTTACAGGAGATTGAGAAGCAGTTAAAGAAGAGACAGTGGGGACAGGTGATCCGTCTGGAGGTGGAGGACGGGATCGACAGCCGGTTACTTAAGCTGGTCCGGGAGGAGTTGTCCATTCCCAAAGAGGATATCTATGCCATCAATGGTCCGCTGGATCTGACCTTTTTAATGAAACTCTATGGCATGGAGGGCTTTGACCACTTGAAGGAGCACAGCTATCTGCCGCCTCAGCCTGTGCCGGAGCTGCCGGAGGACGCGGATGTGTTTGAGCGGATCCGGGAGGGCGATATTCTCATGCATCACCCCTACCAGAGTTTTGAGCCGGTGGTGCGGTTCATCAGGCAGGCGGCGAGAGATCCGGAGGTTTTGGCGATCAAGCAGACCCTCTACCGGGTCAGCGGCAATTCTCCCATCATTGCGGCGCTGGAGCAGGCAGCGGAGAACGGGAAGCAGGTTTCCGTGCTGGTGGAATTGAAGGCCCGGTTTGATGAGGAAAACAATATTGTCTGGGCAAAGAAGCTGGAGAAGGCGGGCTGTCATGTTATCTACGGACTGGTAGGGCTTAAGACCCACAGTAAAATAACACTCGTTGTCAGAAGAGAGGAGAACGGCATCCGCCGCTATGTCCATCTGGGCACCGGCAACTATAACGATTCTACGGCGAAACTCTACACGGATGTGGGCTACTTTACCTGTTCGGAGATGATCGGTGAGGATGCTACCGCAGTCTTTAATATGCTTTCCGGCTACTCGGAACCCAGAAGCTGGAACCGTCTTTCACTGGCGCCTTACTGGCTCAAGGACCGGTTCCTGCATCTGATCGGCAGGGAGAGAGAGTACGCCAAGGCAGGGCGGCCTGCCAGGATCATTGCCAAGATGAACGCACTTTGCGATAAGGATGTGATAGAGGCACTCTACGCTGCCAGCGCTGCGGGGGTGAAGATCGATCTGATCATCCGCGGGATTTGCTGTCTGCGGACGGGAATCCCGGGAGTCAGCGAAAATATCACGGTTCGTTCCATCGTGGGAAATTATCTGGAGCACGCCAGGATCTTTTATTTTGAAAATGACGGTAAGCCGGAATACTACTGTGCCAGCGCGGACTGGATGCCCAGAAATCTGGAGCGAAGGGTAGAGATTCTTTTTCCTATTGAGAAGGCGCCTTTACAGGAGAAGCTCTGGCATATCCTGCAGAGCCAGTTAAAGGATACGGTGAAAGCGTCGATTTTGCAGCCTGACGGCAGCTATGCCAAGGTGGATAAGCGGGGAAAGGAAGTGTACAATGCGCAGCTTTCCTTCTGTGAAGAGGCGAAAGCGGCGGCGAAGGAAAAGAGCGGAAGGGGACACAAACGGGTCTTTATCCCGAAGGTGCACCATAACGAATAGAAAGGAAACAGTCTGATGAAAATATATCTTGCCTCGGCATCACCCAGGCGGAAGGACCTGTTAAAGCAGGTGGGAATCTCCTTTAGCGTCATGCCCAGTACGGTGGAGGAGAAGATCACGAAGGAGAGACCTGACGAGGTGGTAGAGGAGCTGTCCTACCAGAAGGCGGTGGACGTCTGCGGCAGACTGATGGCGGAGAAGCAGGAGGATTTCGTGGTGATCGGGGCTGACACGGTGGTGTCTGCTTGGGGGAAGATTCTGGGAAAACCCGCGGACAAGGAGGATGCGGTTCGTATGCTTAAAAGTCTGCAGGGCGTGAGCCATCAGGTTTATACAGGCGTCACCATCGCCTGGAAAAATCAGGAGATCTCTCCCATGTATGCCACTTTTTCGGAGTGTACGGACGTGACTATGTACACCATGACGGAGGAGGAGATCCGGCGGTACGTGGACAGCGGCGAGCCCATGGACAAGGCGGGGGCCTACGCGATCCAGGGTCTGTGTGCCGCGCACATTCAGGGAATCTGCGGGGATTATAATAATGTGGTGGGACTGCCGGTGGGGAGACTGTGTCAGGAATTGAAAAAACGTGGACTGCTGTAACAGTTCCGTAGGCAGCAGGATAAGGATATAAGTTATGTAAACTATATTTTCGGCGAGGAGGAAGCACAATGTTCGATGAGAAAGTATTACAGTGTTTTTTAGATAATCAGTTACAGCTCTATCCGGAGAAGGTAGCGGAAACCCCGGAGGAGGCAGAGGATTTTCTGGAAGAGTGTATGGCGGTGGTCGTGGATTCTGTCAGAGAGGTGTGGGAATTTTTTGAGGAGGAAGGCGTCGATATGGAGGGCGCCGACGAGGAAGAGATCCTGGAGGCGGAAGAGGTGTTTGCGATAGGAGACGGCAGATACCTGATCGTCGAAGTATAAAAGTGAATGTTATTTTAAGTGTTTTCTAAAGAAGCAGTAATTTACTTAGTGTATCAGCGAGCCCATTATGATCGTTGTCCAGATCCGTGACAATATCAGCGTGGGCTTTTACATTGTCCGTGGCGTTGCGCATAGCGATACCGCAGCCGGCTGCTTCCAGCATGGAGATGTCATTGTCCGCGTCTCCGACAGCGAAAGTATGAGAGAGGGGAATGCCCAGAGAATCGCTGAGAATGTGCACAGCGCTGCCCTTTCCGGCATTCCAGTCGAAAAGCTCCAGATATTTATCGCTGGAATAGATCATCCTGATCTTGTTTTCTGCCCACTCCGCGATGTATTGGCGAAAAACTTCTAATTTTTCTTTGTTATGTAAACTAATCGCCAGCATCTTGCAGGGTTCCTCGGTGAGCGCGTCGGTCAGATTTTCGGAAATCACTAACGGAAGATGAATCTTCTGGCGATAATAGTGGATTTCCTCGTCGTCGGCAGGGGAGATCACAGCCGCGTTTTCAGTGTCATCTCGGTAAGTATGGATGTGGAGAGAAAGAGCCTTTGCACACTCCTGCAGATAAGAGACGTAGGAGAGGGGAAGACCTGCTTTCATGATGGTCTGCTGCCGGTCACAGTCGTAGATGATGCTGCCGTTGGAACAGCATAGAAAGATACCGGGCTGATTGAGTCCCGCCTTCTGTTTTACTTCCAGAACACTTAAAAGAGGTCTGCCGGAGGACAGAACAAGACGGTTGCCTGCCGCCAGAAATTTGTCTAGAAATGCTTTTGTTTCAGGGCTTACCCGACTTTGGTTGTTTAAAAGGGTATCGTCCAGATCTGAGAATAAGAGATACATTTTATCCTCCCAAAATAATTACAAATATTATTATAAATATTACTTCATGGCCGCGGCGCGGCGCTTTTTTATATCCGCAAGCAGATCCTCCGGGACATACAGCTTCCCGTAGCCGCATCCCAGGTCGAGGCCCGGCTTGTTAGCGCCGTGAAAGTCGGAGCCGCCGCTTAAAAGCAGATCGTATTTTTTGGCCAGATGCAGCATATCCCGTACATCCTGATTGGTATAGGTACTGTAGAAGGCTTCGATGCCCATAAGGCCGTCCTTTTTCAGAGAGGAGGTCAGGGCATCCAGCCGTTCCTGCCCCATATGATAGAGGGGTGGATGAGCCAGAATAGGAACGCCGCCGGCCTGCAGGATCAGTGACACGGCCTGAGCGGGCGTCACTTTCTCTCTGGGCACAAAGTATTTTGTGTGGTCGCCCAGATATTTGGCAAAAGCGTCCTGACGGTTCTTGACATAGCCATGTTCCAGCAGATAGGAAGCATAGTGGGCTCTGGTGATGACTGCATCCGGAAACCGCGCCTGCAGTTTTTCATAGGTGATATCGATATCTGCGCTTTGCAGGTTCTCGCACATTTTGATGTTTCTGTTTGTGCGGGAATTGACGAAAGCGTTCAGAGGCTCCAGGAAAACCGGACTGTCGTAGGCGATGTAGAGGCCAACGATGTGTACATCCTGCTTCTCGTACTTGGTCGAAAACTCGATCCCCGGGATGACCTCGGTGGATGGCAGACCCTTTTCCCTCAGGGCTTTTGCATGGGAGAGCGCTTCGTCCAGACCCTCTATACTGTCGTGATCTGTGATGGCCACGGCTGAGAGTCCTTTTTCGATGGCGTAGTCCACAAGCTCTGTGGGAGTGTAACTGCCGTCTGATTTGCAAGTGTGTGTGTGCAGGTCAATAGAGTTCATCTTTTCCCCTATTCATCAGTCTGTCAAAGTGTTTTTTATCTAGTCGTCCTCTTCCTCGCTGGCCGTGCTGGTGTAGACGGTACGCTTTCTCGCCATCTCATCGTTCTCCAGATACTCGTCGTAGGTGGTGATCTTATCGATCAGTGTGCCGTCCGGCAGGATCTCCATGATGCGGTTGGCTGTGGTCTGTACCACCTGATGGTCGTGGCAGGAAAAAATCTCCACGCCTTTGAATTTCTTCATGCCCTCGTTTAAGGCAGTGATGGCTTCCATGTCCAGATGATTGGTAGGCTCGTCGAAGAGCAGACAGTTGGCGCCGCTGATCATCATCTTGGAGAGCAGGCAGCGCACTTTCTCGCCACCGGATAACACCTTAACTTTCTTGACGCCGTCCTCGCCCGCAAAGAGCATACGGCCTAAGAAGCCGCGCACATAGGTCACATCCTTGACAGCGGAGTAGCCCATGAGCCAGTCGGTGATGGTGTAGTCGTTGTCAAACTCTGCGGTGGAATCCTTCGGGAAATAAGCCTGAGAGGTAGTCACACCCCATTTGTAGGTGCCCTCGTCCGGCTCCATTTCGCCCATCAGAATCTGGAACAGCGTGGTCTTAGCCAGTTCGTTGCCGCCCACCAGAGCGATCTTGTCATCGTGTCCCACGATGAAGGAGATGTTGTCTAATACTTTTTCTCCGTTTATGGTCTTGCTGATGCCCTCCACGGTGAGCACTTCGTTGCCAATCTCACGTTCGGGCCGGAAATCAATGTAAGGATATTTACGGCTGGAGGGACGGATGTCGTCCAGCTCGATCTTTTCCAGGGCGCGCTTTCTGGAAGTAGCCTGCTTGGATTTGCTGGCGTTGGCGGAGAAGCGGGAGATGAACTCCTGCAGCTCCTTGATCTGCTCTTCCTTTTTCTTGTTGGCTTCCTTGCGCTGCTTGATGATCAGCTGGCTGGACTCGTACCAGAAATCATAGTTGCCGGCGAAAAGCTGGATCTTGCCATAATCGATATCTGCGATGTGCGTGCAGACTTTGTTAAGAAAATAACGATCATGGGAGACAACGATGACAGTGTTGTCAAAGTTGATTAGAAACTCCTCCAGCCATGCGATGGCGTCCAAGTCCAGATGGTTGGTAGGCTCATCCAGAAGCAGGATGTCGGGATTGCCGAAGAGCGCCTTTGCAAGGAGCACCTTCACCTTTTCATTACCGTTTAAGTCGGCCATCTGACTGTAGTGCAGCTCCGTCTCGATGCCCAGACCGTTTAAGAGCATGGCGGCATTGGTCTCTGCGTCCCAGCCGTCCATCTCTGCAAACTCGGCCTCCAGTTCGCTGGCGCGGATACCGTCCTCGTCGGAGAAATCCTCCTTGGCGTAGATGGCGTCCTTTTCCTTCATGATCTGGTAGAGCCGTTCGTTGCCCATGATGACCGTATCCATCACGGGATAAGCGTCGTATTTAAAGTGATCCTGCTCCAACACGGAGAGACGCTGACCGGGTGTGAGTGTTACATCGCCGTTGGTGGTCTCCAGCACGCCGGAGAGGATCTTCAGGAAAGTGGATTTACCCGCGCCGTTAGCGCCGATCAATCCGTAGCAGTTTCCCTCGGTGAACTTGATGTTTACGTCCTCGAAGAGTGCCTTCTTTCCTACACGTAATGTTACATTGTTTGCCTGTATCATGTTGAAACCTCATATTTTTTCTATTTTACTCTTTCTCGCTACTCATATCATTATACACAAAACGGGTGTTTTTTCAAGAAAAAAAGCGAATCCGAAAAAGTCTCTGATGAAACTTTTTGCCTTTCTGATTCGTATTCTTAGTATAGAAGATATTATTTCCGAAACAGATAGAATTTTTACCGGAAGAGAGGCAGAGACTATGAGTGGATTTTTCTTCACACCGATCACCCGTTTTTATGCGGAGATGATGCAGGGAATGGACAGCACGGGAAGCGGCGTATACGCAGGAAACGGGACGGATGGAAGCTTTTTCGGAACGGTGCAGGATAAACTTTCACAGATGGAGAATGGCGGCGTTGTCGGTGCAGGAGAACGGGATGAGGCGGCCATACAGGCCATGTCTATGGAAGCCTATAAGCGGTATATCTATCAGAAGATATCCGGGATTCCTATGAACGGCTCCCAGAAATGGGATGCGGTGTCGGTCAACATCTCCGAGGAGGGCTTTGCGGCGATGAAGGCGGATCCCGCCTATGAGAAATGGGTGCTGGATACGCTGCGAAGCGACTTTTCGTGCTATAATCCATGGAGCAGCTACTATGGCGGCAGCTACAGGTCGCACTATTTCGGGGCAACGAAGGAGGAATACCGGGGAGAGAGCTTTCATATGGGATTTCGGAACAGTGATAAGCGCACGGAGTCTAAGAAAAAAGAGGAGAGCTTCTGGGATAAGCGTGCCAAGCGGCGTAAGCTGTACATGGATCTGGCGCAGAAGGCATGGTACAAGCATGAGAGCGAGAGAAAATACCAGGAGAGTATCGACCTGCGCAGGCGGGAGGTGAGCAGCGCCCGATTACAGCAGTGGGCTCTGGAGCGGGCCACGGGCGAAAAGGTAGAACTGGATGTGAACCCGTCGGTGCTGTCGGAAGCAGCCACAGAATATGCGCAGGAATATGTATTCTTTAAGATTCCCAGCGCCCTGATGAATGCGAAGCCGAAAACAACTAGATAGGAAGTATCACCGTAAAGATACTGCCGCCGCCGGGGCGGCTGTCCACACGGATCGTACCGTGGTGGAGTTTTACGATCTCCGAAGCAATAGACAGACCCAGCCCGAAGTGTCCCTTGGCGCTTCGGGATTTTTCTGCCCGGTAAAAGCGGTCGAAGATCTTTGTCTGATCTTCCGGCGGGATACCGATGCCTGTATCCGCCACGCTGAGACAGAAATGGTTTTTCTGATAGGCCAGCGTGAGATCGATGCTGCCGCCCTCCGGTGTGTAGCTGATGGCATTGGAGAGCAGAATCGAAAGTAACTGGGAAAGACGCTCGGCATCGGCATTACACAGTGGCAGGGCATCCTCCGGCAGAGAGATGGTGAGGGTCAGCTTTTTATCTGCCGCCAACGGTTCAAAGGATTCGTAGGTGTTGATGAGCAGTGTGTCCAGTTCTACCGGAGCCGGGTGAAACGGCAGCCGCTGGGTATCGGAGGCGCTCAGTGTGAGCATATCATTAATTAAGGAAGTCAAAAGCGCGCCTTCCTGCCGTATTGTGTCTAAGAATCCGGTCTGTTTTTCTGACGTGGCATCCCTGCAGCACTCGGCGGCGGACAGAATGACAGCCAGAGGCGTGCGCAGTTCATGGGAGGCGGAAGCCACGAAGGCAATCTGTTTCTGTCTGCTTTCGATGATGGGCGCAAGAAGCCTGCCTGTGAAGAAAAAGGAAAACAGGGACAGGAGGAGACAGGCGGTCAGATTGATCAGAAAAAAACGGATCCGCTGTCCCAGGATCTGCTCCTTTAAAAATGCCAGGGGAAAAAGGATCACGACCTGCAGGGTGGAATCTTCCCTGACAAGCTCAATGACACTGGCGTAATATTCATGTCTGCCACCATCGGGATCAAAGGGAAATTCTACGTGCAGACAGGCGTTATACAGACCGCCTGTCTGCAGTCCCATCTCGATCATGGAATATTCCTGACTGTTCTGATAGACAGAAAGGCACTTGTCCAAAAGGGCCAGATCGTCCGGGCTGTCTGAAAAGCCGTTTAAGCGGTTATAGAGAAAAGGGATCCCGTTGTCCAGCACATAGAAGGTGTAGTTACCTCGGGATTCCATTTTAGAGAGCCACTCCATGGAGATCACACTCTGTTGTTCCAGACTCGTGGCAATGGTGTTGATATCGTTTTGAAAAGAGTGATATTGATTTTCATAAAGATTCTTTTCCGAAAGATACAGGTAGCACAGGGACATTATGATCAGGACGACCGTGATGGTGCCGGCGCACATTGCCGTCAGCTGCAGATGTACTTTTTGAAACATGATTCCTCCGTTTGTAACCGGTCGGCGGGATGCCCTGCTCATGAGGGATTGACCATGACGTAGCCGATGCCTCTGACCGTCTTTATGGTGAGACTGCTTCCCACGGCTTTCAGCCGTCTGCGCAGAAAATGAATATAGTTATCCAGATTGCCTTCCTCCACGTCGCTGTCAGGACCCCATACCTTTAAAAGCAGCATACTTCTGGAGAGAGTGGCGCCGTCGCTTTTTAAAAAGGTTTCCAGAAGAGCCATCTCCCGCCTGGAGAGTGTACAGCTTCCTGTTGGTCCTGTCAGTCGGTTTTCCGCGGCGTGCCAGGTAATGTCTGCCAGGGAAGCGGCTTCTTTGTTCACGATCTGACGAGGGCGCCTTATGACACAGCGAATCCTTGCCAGAAGCTCCTCCAGAGCAAAGGGTTTGACCAGATAATCGTCGGCGCCCAGATCAAGTCCCTCTACCTTATCCGACAGCATACCAAGTGCGGTGATCAGGATGATAGGGGCGCTGATTCCTTTGTTGCGAAGCGATACCAGTACCTCACTCCCCTCCATGTGGGGCAGCATACGGTCCAAAAGGATTACGTCGTAGATATCCTGCTCCCCATAGAAAAGGGCGTCTTCTCCGTCAAAGCAGGTATCCACATCAAATCCGGCCCGGGTCAGTCCATAGACCAGCGTCTCATTCAGTTTTTCGTCATCCTCGGCAAGCAGTATCCGCATGGCAGTCTCCTTTTATATTGCTAATTTATATAATACCACACAAATCTTTAAAAAAACTCTAAGGTTATGTTATAATACAAATATTAAGAATTGACTGCAAGGCAGGAGGGATTTCCGTGAGACAGTATAGCTCGAAAACCGATTTTACAATATGTTTTGATGAACATACGCTGCCCGTGATCGAGCAGATCTCAGAGGGGATGCCGGGCGGCTTTTTTATCTATCATGCGGACGGCGACGAGGCGCTGATCTATATCAACGGCGCCATGCTGCGGATCTTCGGCTGTGATACGGTGGAGGAGTTTAAGGAGCTGACAGGCTATACCTTTAAGGGACTTGTCCACCCGGAAGATATAGAGGCGGTGGAGGCAAGTGTGGAGACGCAGATTGCCCACAGTCAGGATGATCTTGATTATGTGGAGTACCGCATTATCCGTAAGGACGGAAAGGTGCGGTGGGTGGAGGACTACGGTCATTTTATTCACACCAGGGAATACGGGGATGTCTTCTGTGTCTTTATAGAGGATGTCACAGAGCGGATGCAGAAGCGGATGGCGGAGATGGAACGGATCAACGAGGCTCTCTATGAGGCGCAGCTGCGGGAGGATTATTTTAAGAGAGCGCTGCTTCGCGATGCGGTCTCGTTTGTGGAGATCAATCTGACCAGAGATGAGTTTATCTCTGCTTCCATGCTGGATGAGGAGGGAAGAGTACAGAACCTCTTTAACTTTATGGGGATCACCCCTTTTGAAAAATATTCTGATTTCACCAGATTTTGGGCGGATTTCACGGAAGCTGAGGAATTGGATATCTACAATCGCTTTTTCGACATAGAAAGGCTGATCCGCAGTTACGAGGAGGGAGAGCGGGAACAGTTTTTTGATAGCTGGGTGACAGATATGTTCGGCAGAAAGCGGTTGTGCCATTATATGTTCTTCTTAGATAAGAACGAGCATACGGGCGATGTGGTCTGCCTTTCCGTGGCGAGGGATATCACGGAGCAGGTGGAACGGCAGGAACTTTTAAAATCCGCGCTGCGGCAGGCGGAGATGGAGCGGCTTGCGCGAAACACCTTTTTTGCAAATATGTCCCATGATATCAGGACGCCGTTGAACGCTATCATCGGTTACGCGGAACTTTTAAAGAGTTATGTGGGAGATCCGGGGAAGGTCGGAGAGTGTATAGAGAACATTCGCTATTCCGGCGAGGAACTTTTGTCGGTCTTTGATGAATTTCTGCGGGACAACCTGAGCGAACCCTCCAGGGCGGAGCTTACAGAGAGCGAGTACCATCTGGGTGAGCTGCTGCGGGAGGTGGAAAAGAATGCCGCGCGTCCCATCAAAGCGAAGCATATAGCGTTTCAACTGGATAAGAAAGACATTACGCATCTTTCCGTAGATGTCGATTACATAAGGCTCAGGGAGATCTTAAATCAGCTTTTGGACAATGCTATCAAATATACGCCGGCCGAGGGACAGGTGGGGATTACGGTCAGAGAGAGTGAGAGCGATGTCAAGGGCAGGGGATTGTATCGGTTTATTGTTTCGGACAACGGATGCGGAATCCCGCCGGAGAGGCAGGAGGAGATCTTTCAGCCTGTGCAGCCGGGAAAAGGCGCTGTGTATAATGGTATGCCTGGGGTAGGGCTTGCCGTGGTGAAAAGCTATGTGGAGATGATGGGCGGTACTGTCAATGTGGAGAGCGAGGTAGGAAAAGGAAGCGTCTTTACGGTTACACTTCCCTTGAAATATCCCGTGAGCGGCTCCTTTATGGAGCATGAGAGCACAGCTTGCGAGGGGAAAAATATCGGGGAGGAGCAGGTGCGGATCCTGTTGGCGGAGGATAACAGCATCAACCGGGAGATCGAGGCGGAGCTTCTCAAGAATCAGGGTTATGCGGTGGAGACAGTCTGTGACGGATTAAGCGCTTATGAGATGATGAAGAACTCCGAGCCGGGCTATTATGGGCTGGTGCTTTTGGATATCGAGATGCCCGGTATGGATGGTTACGAGACGGCCAGTGCCATCCGCAGGCTGGAAGATGAAAAACTGGCTAAAGTGCCGATAGTCGCACTGTCCTCCGATGTCTGGGAGGAGGATCGGCAGAGATCGCTGGAAGCGGGGATGAACGCGCATTTTCCCAAGCCTATTGATATTGAGGCACTGCAGGAGTTGATCGGGGAGATCTTGGAGGGGAAATAGATTAGATTTGTTTAAAGTCCATGGTGATTGGGGCGAACCGATACCGTGGACTTTTTCTATTTTTTCCCGGTTATGTAATCATCAATATATTTTTGAACATCATTTTTTATGTATTCTATATTATCTCGCGTTTCTTTAAATTCATCTTGATCTATGATCGCGTTGCTTATTCCGATATATTCATTTTTGGTTATGATTACCATTTTGCTGTTAAATGTAAGATTTGATAATCAAAAGATTTATCTTTAGAATACATAGACACTCCCCAGAAAAATGGGAGAGCAGAAACTCTCCCATAAACTCATCACCCGGTCACTTTTATTTTACCGTTGAGTCAGAACCGTCACTCAACTCATCGCTCTGTCACTTTTATTTTACCGTCCTGTCAGAACAGTCACAGGACTCATGATGTGATGAAGAAATCAAGTAGATTTCTTATTTATAATATATCCAATCATCAGGGAAAGTGCAACACAAATAAAATGAAATTTCTATAAAATAATAAGATTTTCTTAGAGAATCTTTAGAGGAACCTCTGCTAAGATATAACACGAAAAAGCTGGCCGGCTAAATGACAGAAAGGATGAAGACAGATGATAAGGACAAAACTATACTATAAGGGAAGAGTTTCGGCAGCGACAATTATGCTGTTGCTAGCGGTGGGAATGGCAGGATGCGGAAAGGACACCGGGGCAGCAGAGCAGCCGAAGGAGATTACGACAGAGGCGGATAAGGCAGGCGTCGAGGAGAAAAAGCTGCCTGAGACACCAGAGAAGGAGGATGTTGGGGAGAAAAATTCAGAGGCAGATCGAAAGGAACAGGACAAACCGAAGGAAGAAAAAGAGGAGGAAGAAGTCCCGAATGAGGACGAGAAGGGTGAGCAGAAAGGATTGGAAACGGAGAACCAGCCGCAGGCAGGCACGGCGGAACTGACCGGCAGCGTGCACAGTGTGGGCGTAGACAGCTTTGTGGTCAGTCAAACCACCACAGAGCATCACGCGGATTATGATATTGAAGTGGGCGTGGCACCCGGTGCATCAGGAGAGGTGCTGGTCACCGTGTATGTGACCGATGCTGCCGTCTATCAGTATCGGACAGTCAAAAACAGCGGTATTAATCCGGAGGATGTCACGAGCCGGGAGGGAAGCTACGGAGATTTACAGGAGGGACTTTCGGTCATTTTAAGGGGCCATTGGGAAAAGGATTCCTTTTATGCGGACAATCTGGTGATGATGAAGTTTACATAATTCTGATTACGCACTTTTTCTTAAAAATGCCATAATAAAATCTTCATTTTTTTTAGAGAGAATTTAGAGGGACGGTTGATATCATTTTCCCATAGTTAACGGCATGCCCTTTACTATGACGACAGAAGAGGAAAGAAAGGATGGCAGCAGGATGAAAAACAGAAAATTGATAGCAACAGTCGGTGTGATGTTAAGTCTGGGAATGATGATGGCAGGATGCGCGGGGACGGATGAGAAGCCGCAGACGGAGGTAAGAGAGATGTCCATGGAGGATGTCAATGAAGCAAATGACACAGAGCCGGACGCGGGTGAGACAGATGAGACGAAAGATGCAGAGCCGGACGCGGACGAGGTCAATGAAACAGAAGAGACAGAAATGGAGGCCGGCAAGACAGAAGAGGTGAAACAGGATACGTCGGAGACAGACGAAACAGATGGCGTACAGACCATGAAGCCATCGCAGGGGACAGAACATCTCGGCGGGAAAGTACAGAGCCCGCAGGCGGATGGCATGATTCTGGCCCAGACCACGCTCGTGGATGAAGAAGGAATGGTTACACTGTTGGAGGTGAAGGACGCGAAAAAAATACCGGTGATATTTACGGCGGACACAAAAGCGGAGCATTGGATCATTCAGGGAGGCGGCGCCGGTATCGATATGAAAGAAGCTTCTCTCTCGGATCTGGAAGAGAATATGGGTGTGGAGCTGGAAGGCTATTTTGAGGGCGAAACTTTCGTGGCGACAAGGGTAATCATCGAGGAATACGTGTAGGCTTAGAGATTCTTTAGAGAAAGCTTTGATAAAATGGAAAGGGTGCGATGATATGAATCGATATTTGTTTGATGATAACAGAAAAATAGCTGGGGCGCTGGCAGTTTTAGCTGCCCTTATGGTGGCAGCCGGACTGCTTGGCGGCTGTGGCGGAAACGAGCCTGCAAATGCGCCGGGGACGCAGGGAACAGCTTCAGGAGAAACAGATGCGTCGAACGTTGGGGAAGGAACAGAAGGCGGGGAGAACGGTGTGTCGGAAGGAGAGGGCGAAGCGACGGCCATGGGACGATACATAGAATCCACCATGGATCTCTCAGAGTACGTGACGAGGGATCACGGCGTGACGCAGCTTTCGGACGGCAGCTTTCTGGTTCTGGATGAGAAGGCGGGACAGATCATTTCCGCGGACGAAGGGAAAACGTGGCAGACGAAGGATATTCCCGGAATCTCCGATATGGCGGCTTTTACGAAGGACAATTATATTTTTCAGATGCGGGCAGGACTGGACGGCACGGTTTATGTGCTGTCCTCCCCGAATACCAACGGTACGGGAGAATTTCACACCGGACTGTTGATCGGAAAGCCGGACGGTTCCTCTCAGGTAATCGAGGAGATAGAGATACCTGAAGGAGACTTTGTGTATGATATCTGGGTGTCCCCGGACAACAGGCTGTTTGTGAAGCCGTTAGGAGCCAGCAGTCTTTACGAGTTGAATCCGGAGGACGGCTCCGTGACGAAATATCTGACGCTGGAATACCTTCCGGACCTGGTGCAGTTTCAGGACGATACCATGATTCTCGTGACGGCTTATGAGGGAGTTACCTTCTACGATATGAAGGAAGAGAAGATCATAGCCGATGATGTACTCCGAAAATTCATGGAGGAAAATTATCTGGGAGAGTACTATATGGATGACTCCTTTACGGTCTATGTGGTTCCGGGGGAGGAGAAAGTTGTGTATGTGGCGGGAAAAGGCGGTGTGTACCGTCATGTGATCGGCGGCAGTGCGATGGAACAGATCATCGACGGGGCGCTCTCCAGTTTCAGCAACCCGGCCATGAATCTCAGAGGTATGATCAGGCTTCCCCAGGATGAGTTTCTGGTGCTCTTTTCGGGCGGTCAGTTGATCCGCTATACTTATGATCCGAATGTGCCCACGGTGCCGGAGGATCTGGTGACGGTGTATTCGTTGGAGGAGTGGACTGCGGTACGGCAGGCGATTGCCCAGTATCAGACAGAGCATCCGGATACCTTTGTGAGATACGAGGTAGCGCTTAGCGGTTCGGACGGCAAATCCAGAGAGGATGCCATCAAGAAACTGAACACGGAACTGATGGCGGGCAAGGGTCCGGATGTGATCATTCTGGATGAGCTTCCCGTAAAGTCCTATCAGGACAAAGGGATCCTCATGGATCTAAAGCCGCACATAGACAGTCTGACGGGAGACGCTGCATTGCTTCCCAATATGGTGGACGCCTTCACGGAGAACGGAAGCGTCTATATGATGCCTGTATCTTTCTCCCTTCCCATGGTGGGCGGCAGACAGGAGGACGTGGAGGGTATCACGGATTATGCGTCTTTAGCGGACACGGTGGAAAGACTCAGAGAGGAAAATCCCGACGCGGGAATCTGCGATTTCTTTTCCGGGGAGGCGACAATGCGCTGGTTTTTGCCGGTGGCGGCCACGGCTTTTGTCGAGGAATCGGGGAGTCTGAATGAGGATAAGTTAAGGGACTATCTGGCTGACACCCAGAGACTCTATGAAGCCGCGAATGAAGGGCTGCCCGATTACCTGAAAGAGCAGTACAGAAATCAGGAAACCTACTATAATAAGAGCGCTGCGGAGAGAAGTTACTATTACCACCATCTGGGTGCTGTGGGTAACATGGGTTCTGATTTCCTGATCGGGGATGCTATTTTTGCGGCGGGTATGCTGTATAACACCTACGGCTATCAGCAGGCTATGTCCATCAGCCATGTGGAGGAGTTTTCGGATGTAAGGTTCAAATCCTTTGACGGGATGAGTGAAGGCGTCTTTGCTCCCTCCATTCTGGTGGGATTGAATGCGGCCTCCGAACACCAAAAAGAAGCGGAACAGTTTTTTGACGTGATCATGGGAACGCAGGTGCAGAGTCTCCTCTTCGACGGCTTTATGACTAACCGGAGCGCACTGGAATCCCAGCTTTCTCCCCAGTGGAAGATATTGCAAAACGGCGGTACGGATGTGGACTATGGCGAGGTGTCAAGCAGTATCGGCGGAAGCTATGGCGACGGCAGAGAGTATCATATGGATATCTATATGCCAACCAGGGAAGAATATCAGGCTCTGTATGACCTCTGCGGCAAGGTACATACGCCCTATGTGGCGGATCCCGTGGTGGAGGAAGCGGTGATCGAAATCGGCGGGCAATATCTGGATGGGTATCTGGCGCTTGACGAGGCGGTGCAGAAGATCATGGCAAAGATTGAAATTTATGCGGCAGAGTAGAAAATTCAAAGAAAATGTCGAAAACTATACTATCATAGGAGAGTTCTAATATGTGTAGATCAAAGAAGTGGCTGGCAGCGTTTTTTGCA
>CAZUZZ010000003.1:0-1136 GCA_964625055.1 uncultured Bacteroides sp.
ATGGAATGAAGGAAATCTTTAAATTTTTTCAAAAGAATGGTTTACAAAGCTACTCTTTTGTTATATGATGTTCTTGGAAAACGATTTCCGGAAAACATTTTCCAAACAGGAATCGCTTTCGGGATGGAATTGAAATGGTATCAATCAAAGATGTCGCGAAACAGGCGGGGGTGGCGATTTCCACCGTATCTAAGGTGCTGAATAACTATCCCAACGTGAGCGAGGAAACGAAGAAAAAAGTGAATCAGGCGGTGGCGGAATTGAATTTTGTCCCCAATACTGTCGCGGCGGCCTTATCTTCCAAGCAGTCCGGCAGGGTGGCCCTGTTGTTAAATCTGAACAACGCGGCACAGTCGGTGGACGAGATCAATATGCAGTACATGGCGGGAACCATTGGCCGGGCCGTGGAGCTGAATCTGGACGTGATCACCATATTTGATTCCATGCTGAAAAATAGGAATCTGGAAGAGGTAGTGCGCTATCTGCGTTCCCAGAGCATCACGGGTCTTTTGATCTTTGGTATGTCTAAGGACGACAAGGTGCTTCATCAGCTGATCGATGCGCAGCTGTTTAAGATCGTGACGGTGGATGCGCCGATCGTGAATGCATCTTCCTCAGCGATCTGGATCGATCAGGAAGAAGCGCAGTACGAAGTGGCAAAAAAGACACTTACGGAAAATAAAGGAAAGAGTATTCTCTATCTGGCCGGTAAAAAGAATGGCTATGTCACCGGGGAACGTCTGCGGGGGATACAGAAACTGGCGGAGGAGAAAAAGATACCGCTGCTTGTCAGAAACGGAGAATTTTCAGAGCTGCAGGCTAGAAACCTGACCTTTCGATATGCCAGAAAAAAGGATATCGTGGTGTGCGCCTCGGATCTGATGGCGATCGGCGCTATGCGGGCGCTGATGGAAATGGATATTTTCCGCCCTGTGTGCGGCTTTGACGGAATCACACTGATGGGCTATGCCGGGAAGCAGATGAATACGGTGCGGCAGGATTTTACAAGGATCGCATCGGAGGCAGTGGTGGAGCTGAAACGGCTTCTGGATGGCGGCGAGGGACAGCAGATCGTGCTGGACTATGAGCTGGTGAGAATGAAATATGAGGATGTAATAGCCGCCGAAGAAAAACAA
>CAZUZZ010000003.1:1236-22618 GCA_964625055.1 uncultured Bacteroides sp.
CTATGAGCTGGTGAGAATGAAATATGAGGATGTAATAGCCGCCGAAGAAAAACAAGCGACGCGAAGCGGCATTTGTTTTTCTGGCGGCATTAACGAGTAAACGTCCGATGAAATCGGACAATGAGCGCGAGAGCGCGGGTTTACGAGTTTTTATAAATCACGGATAAAGTAAACAAAAAGGAGGTTTTAAAACATGGCACAGGCAAGCAACCTGAAAAGAGATGTACTGGTAATGAATCTGGAACAGGAACTGGAAAACCAGACACAGAGCGACTATGGGAAAGCCATCGCCGCGTGCAGCAACGAGGAGCTGTATTACAGTATTTTACAGCTTTCCAAGAGACTGATGGAAGTGTCCGAGCCGATTGAGGGGGAGAAGAAGATCTACTACATTTCTGCAGAGTTCCTGATCGGAAAGCTTCTGTCCAATAACCTGATCAATCTGGGCGTGTATGACAACCTGGAGAAGATCCTCGAAAAGAACGGCAAGCAGCTCTCTGCGATCGAGGAGGTGGAGCCGGAGCCTTCGCTGGGCAACGGCGGTCTGGGACGACTGGCAGCGTGCTTTTTGGATTCCATTGCATCCCTGGGACTTCCGGGTGAGGGAATCGGCTTGAATTACCACTTCGGTCTTTTCAAGCAGGAGTTCAAGGATAAGCTGCAGACAGCGCAGAAGAACGATTGGATCGAGGAGAAGTCCTGGCTTACCAAAACTGACACGACCTTTGAGGTGGCATTCGGCAAAAAGAAGGTGACTTCCAGACTGTATGATATTGATGTGATCGGATATGACAATGGTGTCAATAAACTGCGTCTGTTTGATATCGAGTCCATCGATGAAAGTCTGGTGAAGAAGGGCATTGATTTTGACAAAGAGGACATTGAGAAAAACCTGACGCTTTTCCTGTATCCCGATGATTCTGATGAGGCGGGCAATCTGCTGCGCATCTACCAGCAGTATTTCATGGTGAGCAATGCGGCTCAGCTCATCTTAAAAGAGCTGAAAGAGAAAAAATATGATCTGCGCAAGATGTATGATCATGCAGTGATCCAGATCAACGACACTCATCCCACCATGGTGATCCCGGAGCTGATCCGTATTCTGGTGGATGACAAGGCATTCACGATGGATGAGGCTATCGAGGTGGTGAGCAAGACCTGCGCTTACACGAACCACACGATCCTGGCGGAGGCGCTGGAGAAGTGGCCCCTCAAGTATCTGGAGAAGGTGGTGCCTCAGCTTGTGCCTATCATTAAGGAGCTGGATAAGCGGGTAGCTGCGAAATACAAGGATCCCAAGGTGCAGATCATCGATGAGGATGACCGGGTACATATGGCACACATCGACATCCACTACGGCTTTTCGGTAAACGGTGTGGCGGCGATTCACACAGAGATCCTGAAGAATACGGAATTAAATGCTTTCTATAAGATTTATCCGGAGAAATTTAACAATAAGACCAACGGTATCACTTTCCGGAGATGGCTCTTATCCTGTAACCATGAGCTGGCAGGCTTCCTCTCCGAGACCATCGGAGACGCTTACAAGAAGGATGCAGCGGCTCTTGAGAAGCTGTTAGACTATGCGGATGACGAGGCGGTGCTTGACCGTATCGCGCAGATCAAGAGAAATCGCAAGGAAGATCTGGCGGCTTACGTGAAAGAGGTGGAGGGCGTGGCCCTGAATCCCGATTCCATCTTTGATATTCAGAGTAAGAGATTGCACGAGTACAAGCGGCAGCAGATGAATGCCCTTTACATCATCCATAAATATCTGGAGATCAAGGCAGGAAAGAAGCCTGCAAGGCCTATGACCTTTATCTTCGGCGCGAAGGCGGCTCCCGCCTATGTGATCGCGCAGGATATCATCCACCTGCTTCTGGTGCTGCAGGAGATCATCAATAACGATCCCGAGGTTAGCCCCTACATGACCGTGCTCATGGTGGAGAATTACAACGTGGCTTATGCGGAGAAGATGATCCCGGCCTGCGATATCTCCGAGCAGATCTCTCTGGCATCCAAGGAGGCTTCCGGTACGGGCAACATGAAGTTCATGTTAAACGGTGCCGTGACGCTGGGCACTTCGGATGGCGCTAACGTGGAGATCCACGAACTGGTAGGCGATGACAATATCTATATCTTCGGTGAGAAATCCGAGGCGGTCATTGAGCACTACGAGAAGGCGGATTATGTGTCGAAGGATTACTATAAGAAGTCTCCTGTCATCAAGGAGGCGGTAGACTTTATCGTCAGCAAGGAAGCTTTGAAAGTAGGCCACAAGGAGAATCTGGAGAGACTTTACAAGGAACTGTTGAATAAGGACTGGTTTATGACACTTCTGGATCTGGAGGATTATATCGCCACGAAGGATAAGATGATGGCGGATTATGAGGATCAGAAGAAGTGGAGAAAGATGATGCTTGTGAATATCGCAAAGGCAGGATTCTTCTCCTCCGACAGAACCATCGAGGAGTACAACAGAGATATCTGGCGGCTCAGATAAGCGATAAGAAAAGAGGCGGCATCCGAAAGGGTGCCGCCTTGCCTATGCGTTTACAAGCGCCGCAAGCCTTTGCCTTGCTAGTGCATACTCCCCGCATTTTTCATAGTATTCTCTGGCTTCCGTGATATGTCCGGTACATTCATAGATCACGCCGATGTTATAATTGGCCATGTAGCTGTTTGTGCCCTCTACCGAAAAATCTTCCATAGAGGCCGCCTTCTGAAATTCCGAAATGGCCTGATCGAAGAGCCCGTTGTTCATATAGACGAGCCCCATCAAGAAGACAAAATCCGCCCGGACTGCAAACAGATCGTAGAGCTGGGAAAGCCCCATCGCATCTTTGTTTCGCTTTAAATCTAAAAGTGTGTAACCGTAGGATTCCACCATGGTTTTGACATAGTCGAGATTAGGATCCACATCCAGAGAAAGTCCCGCATCGAAATAGTCGAAAGCTCTCGCGTGGTCTTTCAATCTGCGGCAGCTTAAGCCCAGCTGATAATAAAGGTAGGGATCCGGCCCCTCTTTGGCAAGCTCTGCCTCTAAGAGCGCGATATTGCGGCGGCATTTTTCCTGCATTTTGGACTCGTCAAGATCATAGCCCATATGCAAAATTGTGACAGGCGCGTCATAAATCTTTTTGATGCCTGTCTGTGCAGCGGGCATTTTTGACACTCCTGCCATAGCGGTGGCAGTGTCAGGACGATATGCAAGCTGTTCGTGCACCGAGCCCAAAAAGTGAAAATACCGGCGGTCTGCCAGACGGCTTACCCGCATCTGTTCAAAGGTGGTCTGTCCGTCCCGGGTAAAGCGGCTGCGGATCAGGATCCGACCTGCGGCATCCGGATGCGTCTCCATACATTTACGGAGTGCATCTATATCTATCTTTTCGATATATTCGTCACAATCGAGAGAAAGTATCCAGTTATGGGAGGCTTTTTCCATACAAAAATTTCTTGCGGCGCTGAAATCATCGCACCAGTCAAAGTGATAGATGCGGTCAGTGTAGCGGCCGGCGATCTTAAGAGTCTGATCCGTGGAACCGGTATCTGTCAGGACGATCTCAAAGCCGTAGGGAGTAAGTCTTTTGAGGCATTCTTCAATATGCGCCTCTTCATTTTTAGCGATGATACATACGGATAGAGGAAACACGGATTCTCCTTTCCAAAAGGGCGGTCAGGAGACGGGTTCCCCTGCCGAAAGCTCCCTGAGTCTTCTGATAGCCGGCTCATAGTCGCCGCATTTTTTATAATAGATCCGGGCCTGCTCCATATTGCCCATAGTCTCGTAGATACCGCCGATATGGAAATAGGCACGATAGCTGTTGACACCTTTACGGGAGTAGGCTGTGAGGGTGGTAGCTTTCTCGAACTCCTCGATAGCCTTGGACAGCTCGCCCTTCTTCATATAGAGCATTCCCATCAGATAGACAAAATCTGCCCGGTGGGAGAGATGCCCATACCTATCTTTAAGGGACATGACCGCATCGTATTTTGCCAGATCCATCAGGCAGTAGCCGTAGGTTTCCGCCATACTCTGCACCAAGTCAGACTTCGGATCCGCATTCAGGGCAAGACCCATCTTGTAATAATGCGCCGCTTTTTCCATGTCGTTTAAGGAAATATAATTTTGCCCCAGATGGAAATAGAGATAAGGGCTGGGACCTTTCACATTCAGGTCGTGCAAAAGCATCTCCAGATTTCTGGTAGCGCGCATACGCTTGTCCGATTCCTCCACATAACCTTCGTGGTAAAAGGTCAACGGGATCGAAAAGGTTTCCGGTTCCCTGCCCTGTAAGGTGCGAACCTGCTCGTGGATGCTGCCCTCAAAATGGCAGTATTTTCTGTTGAAAAGGCGGCCGATGCGCTCCGACATGATGGAGCGTGTACCCTGCACGGTATAGGGATTGTTGCGGGTGATCATCCCCACGGAGTCCCTGTTGTGGGAGAGCAACTCTTCCAGCTGAACCAGGTTGACGTTCTCAAGATATTCGTCACAGTCTATGATCAGCACCCAGTCGTTTGATGCCTGCTGGATCGAAAAGTTTCTCGCACTGCTGAAGTCGTCGCACCATGCAAAATGAAAGACTCTGTCTGCATATCTGTGAGCCATCTCCACGGTGCGGTCCACGGAACCGGTATCGACCACGATGATCTCAAAGCGGCAGGGACGAAGTCTTTTAAGACATTCCTCAATGTGATTGTCTTCGTTTTTGGCAATCATACACACGGAAACAGGTAACATAGTAACACCTCTTTTGTGATTCATTTTCTATGCTTATTTTAGCATTTTCTCACCATTACGACAATACAGTTTTTGGTCTTGACTGTAGAGACGATATTTCGTCAAATAACTCCGTTTGGTGGTTCCTTTTTCAAAAAAAATGTGTTATACTGTGCAGAAGTAGAGAGGAGCGGACCTCTTCTCATAAAGAAAACATCACATGATAAGGAGGTCTATTATGACTAAGGCAGAAATTTTAAAAGCAGAGATTTTAAAACAGCATAAGAGTGTCAGGCAGTTTGCGATTGAAATGGAAATTCCGTATTCTACTCTGGTTACAGCGTTGGACAGAGGGATTGAGGGTATGGCCTACGGTACTGTGATCAGAATGTGTGATAAGCTGAATCTGAATCCGGTAGACTTCTCTCCGATCAACCAGAAGAGCCTGTTAGGCGGTAAGATCATGGAGAACCGCGTAATGCAGTACTATGTGAAATTAAACAAGGTGGGCCGCAAGAAGGCTCTGGAGCTGATGGAAGATTATGCTCAGCTGGAGAAATACAAGGCAGTTGAGGAGTGATAGATGAAATATGATTATCTGATCGTGGGCGCAGGGCTGTATGGCTCTGTGTTTGCCCACGAAATGAACAAAATGGGCCGGCGGGTGCGCCTTATCGACAGAAGGCAGCATATCGCCGGTAATGTTTATACAGAGGAAGTGGAAGGGATACAGGTGCATCGTTATGGTGCGCATATTTTTCATACTTCCGACAAACAGATATGGAATTATGTAAACCGATTTGCAGAGTTTAACCATTATATCAATTCTCCGGTGGCGCGCTATCGGGAAGAATTATATAATCTTCCTTTTAATATGAATACCTTTAACCGGATGTGGGGTGTGGTGACCCCGGCTCAGGCGAAGGCGAAGATCGCGGAGCAGATCGCGGATCTGGGCATCACAGAGCCGAAGAATCTGGAGGAGCAGGCGCTCTCTCTGGTGGGTACGGATGTATATGAAAAGCTGGTGCAGGGTTACACCGAGAAACAGTGGGGCAGGGACTGTAAGGAGCTCCCCGCTTTTATCATCAAGAGGCTGCCGCTTCGGTTTACCTACGATAATAATTATTTTAATGACCGTTATCAGGGGATTCCTGTGGGAGGCTATACCATAATGGTAGAGAAAATGCTGCAGGGAATCGAGGTACTGACCGGCGTTTCCTACCGCGATTTTGTGACCGGACAGGAGCAGAACGGGGGCCGCGTGACCGACAGAGAGGGAAATACCTATGAAAAGGTCGTATACACAGGGCTGATCGACGAGTATTTTGATTTCTCGCTGGGACATCTGGAATATCGTTCTCTGCGCTTTGAAACAGAGACGCTTGCGGACTGTGATAACTTCCAGGGCAATGCAGTGGTAAACTACACGGAGCGGGAGATTCCCTATACCAGAGTGATCGAACACAAGCACTTCGAGTTCGGCACACAGCCCGGTACGGTGATCACCAGAGAGTATCCGGCGCTCTGGCAGGAAGGGGAGGAGCCTTATTATCCCATCAATGATGAGAAAAACGATGCGCTGTTAGGGAAGTATCTGGAGCTTGCGAAGACTAGGCCGAATGTGATCTTCGGGGGCCGTCTGGGACAGTATCGTTATTATGATATGGACAAGGTGATCGCGCAGGCGCTGGAGGCGGTGGAGCGGGAGAGTAGGTAGTGTTCAGCGAACGCCATTCGCAAAATCGCGCTTTCAGCGCTTTCCGCTGCGATGCAGCTCCTTTTGCTCATAAGAAGGCGTTCCCTCAGAGCAGCATCTGTCTGTCAAATTCATGCAAGCATGATTTGTCTGCCAGATACCGCTCTGGCTGAACTGTAAGAAATGTATTGACAAAAAGCGGTACTCTGCCTATAATACAACTGGAAAGTTTGAATATCAAAGTATTGGAAAGTCAAACAAGATGGAGGCGCTCTATGAACTGGAATGAGGCGAATAAGGAACTTGACAGAAGAAGAGAGAAAGCTCTGCTGGGTGGTGGTCAGAGTAAGATCGATAAGCAGCATACCGCGGGTAAGCTGACAGCCAGAGAGCGGATCGAGATTTTGCTGGATCCGGGCACTTTCGTAGAAGTGGATGGCTTTTTGGAATCCCGCATCGATGATTTTGATCTGGATAAAAGGCGTGTACCCGGCGACGGCGTGGTGACAGGCTATGGAGAGATCGATGGTCGTCAGGTATTTGTAGCCAGCGAAGACTTTACTGTGATCGGCGGTACGCTGGGAGAGTATCACTCCTTTAAGATCTGCCGGATCCAGGATATGGCTATGGAGATGAAAGCCCCCCTGATCTGCATCAATGACAGCGGCGGTGCCAGGATCGAGGAAGGGATCTCTTCTTTGAGCGGCTACAGCGGGATGTTTCTGCGCCATACAAAGGCGTCCGGGGTGATTCCTCAGATAGCGGTGATTCTGGGGCCCTGTTCGGGCGGCGCCTGCTATGCGCCGGCCATCTGTGACTTTATCTTTATGGTGAAGGATATTTCCAAGATGTTCATCACCGGGCCGAACGTGGTGAAGACGGTCATCAACGAACAGGTTTCGGTGGAGGAACTGGGAGGCGCCGATGTACACGCTAAGAAGAGCGGCGTATCGCATTTTACCTACGACACGGAAAACGAGTGCCTGATGGGCGTGCGTAAACTGTTATCCTATCTGCCCAGCAATTGGATGGAGAAGCCGCCTGTAGTGGATACACCGGAGAGACAGAAAATTCTTCCCAAGATGGGCAAGGTGTTTGGCAGAGGAGAAAGCATAAGACCGGATAATTCCATGAAAGCGAAGGCGGCGAAGCTGAAGGATATTGTGCCGGATAATTCCCGCCATGCCTACGATGTGAAGGAAGTCATCGACTGTATCGTGGACGAGAGCAGCTTTTTTGAAGTACAGAAAGAGTTTGCCACCAATGCAGTGGTGGGCTGGTGCCGGATGGAGGGCAAGGTCGTAGGTATCGTGGCGAATCAGCCTAATTCCATGGGAGGTTCCCTGGATTATCACGCATCCGACAAAATTGCCAGATTCATACGGTTCTGTGACTGCTTTAACATACCGCTGATCACGCTGATCGATGTGCCTGCTTTCCTGCCCGGAACAGCGCAGGAGCACAACGGTATCATCCGTCACGGGGCAAAGATCCTTTATGCCTATTCAGAGGCCACAGTGCCGAAGATCTCGCTGATCATGCGTAAGGCTTACGGCGGCGCCTATATTGCCATGAATTCCAAGGAGATGGGAGCGGACATTGTATATGCATGGCCCATCGCGGAGATTGCGGTGATGGGAGCGGACGGTGCGGTCAACATTGCCTTTAAGAGAAAGATCAAGGCGGCGGACGATCCGGAGGCTATGCGGGCACAATGTAAGAAAGAATATGAGGATAGATTCCTGAATCCTTATGTGGCGGCGGCGAGAGGCTACGTCAATGAGGTGATCAAGCCGGAGGAGACAAGAGCGGCACTGATCAAGGCGCTGCGCGGCTTAAAGAATAAGCAGACGGAGAATCCGAAGAAGAAGCACGGAAACATACCGCTGTAGCCACGAAGGAAAACAAGCGGCGCAGAGCGCCATTTGTTTTCCTGTGGCGAGGGGTAACGAGCAAGCGTTCGTCGAAGACGAACAGAGAGCGCGTTAGCGCGGGCTTGCGAGTCTGACTACTTTCGGAGAAGTACAAACGCCTCGTAAGGCTGTAACGTCACCTCTGCGCCGGTGTACGCATTTCCTGTATTGGAGATCATGCAGGACGCCTCTGCGAATTCGGCAGGAATCGAAAAGGCTGTTTCGTGGTCGCAGAAGCTGCATACTACCAAAAGCTTTTCCTGTTCCAGTGTTCTGGTGTAGACGAACAATTCCTCACTGTCCTCCATCATCGCCTCGTATTTACCGTACACCATAACAGGATTCTCCTTTCGGAGCGCGATCAGTTTCCGGTAGTAATGGAATACGGAACCGGGATCAGCGGTCTCGGCCTTGGCGTTGATCTCCTTATAGTTGGGATTGACCGCGATCCAGGGCGTGCCTGCGGTAAAGCCGGCCTGCTCGGAATCATCCCACTGCATCGGCGTTCTGGCATTGTCGCGGCTCTTGAAGGTGATGCAGGGCCAGAATACTTCATGGGATAAGGAGCCCTCACTGCACCATTCCCGATAGGCGTTTACGCTCTCGATATCGCGGAAATCATCAGGACTTGTAAAAGGATAGTTGGTCATGCCAAGCTCTTCGCCCTGATAGATATAAGGCGTACCCTGCAGCATATGCAGGCAGGTGGCGAGCATCTTGGCGGACATTTCCCGATACTGCGGACGGTCATCGCCGAAGCGGGAGACGGCGCGGGGCTGGTCGTGATTGTCCCAGAACAGGCTGTTCCATGCCTGATCGTACAGCTCTGTCTGCCAGCGTGACAGGATCTTTTTCAGGGTAGTGAGGGGCAGCTTTTCGTCTGTCCATTTTCCGTATTTGCCGTCGCTCTCAACGTGCTCAAACTGGAATACCATGTTCAGCTCGCGGGTATTCTCGCCGGCGTACTGCTTTGCCAGCTCCGTAGTCACACCGGCTGTCTCACCCACTGTCATAATATCGTATCGGGACAGCACTTTCTCGTTCATCTCCTGCAGATATTTATGAACATTGGGACCGTGGACGCAGTAAGGGCCGAAATCGCCATACAGGCCGCCAACTTCACCGTCCGGCATTTCTTTGGTTTTGGAGATCATGCTGATGACGTCCATGCGGAAGCCGTCGATACCCTTGTCGCACCACCATGTCATCATGTCAAATACTTCCTGACGTACCTTCGGATTATCCCAGTTCAGGTCGGGCTGTTTTTTTGAAAAAAGATGCAGATAGTACATACCGGTGGCTTCCTCGTACTGCCACGCAGAGCCGCCGAAACAGGAGCCCCAGTTGTTGGGAGGTGTCTGTGCATCCCTGCCCTCGCGCCAGATATAGTAATCGCGATATGCGTTGTCTGTGGACTTTCGGCTTTCCACAAACCATTTGTGTTCGTCGGAGGTGTGGTTCACCACCAGATCCATGACAATTTTAATGCCTCTCTCGTGAGCGGCGGACAATAATGCATCGAAATCCTCCATCGTGCCGAATTCGTCCATAATATCCTGGTAATCGCTGATATCATATCCGTTATCGTCGTTGGGGGACTTGTATACCGGAGAGAGCCAGATGACGTCGATCCCAAGATATTTCAGGTAGTCCAACCGGCTGATGATTCCCTGCAGATCGCCGATTCCGTCCCCGTTGCTGTCCATAAAACTGCGCGGATAAATCTGATAGATGACCGCTTCCTTCCACCAAGTTCTGTTCATTGTGTGATCCCTGTCCTTTCTGAAAATATTTTACATTTCCAATATTAAAACCTGATATCCGTGTAACGTGATCCGTTCCTTATTTTCTGCAATATCATGATAGTTATTTAGCAATACTTTCTTATAAGCTCCCGGCAGAACAACTTCCTGCTCGTCTCTCTGATAGTTTCCGATGACAAGCAGTGTCCGTTCCCCTTTCCGGTAGTAGGCCATCAGATTGTGCCGCTCCTGCCAGATCGGCTCCAGCGCGCCGTACACGATCGTTTCCGTGTAGTCGGGATGTTTGCGCAGTGCGATCAGCTTCTTATAGAATGAGTAGACGGAATCCTCGTCCGCGGTCTGTGAGGCCGCGTTGATGGAGGTATAATTCGGATTCACTTTCAGCCATGGCTTACCGGTGGTAAATCCGGCGTTTGCCTCAGCTGACCACTGCATGGGGGTGCGGGCGTTGTCACGGCTGTATGCGGATATGACCTTCAATGCCTCGTCCGGTGAAAGACCGGCTTCCAGAGCGACGCGATATTCGTCGCGGGCGGAGATATCGTCCACCTCATCAATGGATGAGATCGGCAGATTCTCCATGCCCAGCTCCTGTCCCTGATAGATAAAAGGAAGTCCGCGCAGCATAAAGTTTAGCGCAGCCAGCATTTTTTTGCTCTCATCGCAGCAGTCGCCCTCCGGGATATAATGGCTGACGCCGCGGGGTTCGTCGTGGTTTTCGATAATGTTAGAGAGAAAACCGATATCTTTGATCCTGGCCTGAGATTCAAAACAGCAGTTTTTATAGTCATCCGGCGTGATCGGGGTGGCGTCGTACCAGCCTTTTTCGCTGTGACCGAAGATTGTCTCGTTAAAGTCAAACATACTGGAGAAGTAGCCGTTGTCCCCGACAAAATCCGGTATTTCTTCCGGATTTTCGTTAAATACCTCTCCCACGGAGAAGGCGTCATATTTTTTGAAGGTGCGGTCGCGCATTTCCCCGAGAAACTCCCCGATGCCCTTTGCCTCCTTCAGCATGGTTATGATGCTGCACAGGCCGTCCTCCCTGTCCGGGGCATAGCTGCGGAAGGGCAGCGCTTTTTTGATGTTCATAATGGCATCGATGCGAAAGCCGCCGAGTCCTTTGTCCAGCCACCAGTTGATATTTTTATAGACTTCCTCCCGAAGCTCCGGGTTTTCCCAGTTTAGATCGGGCTGCTTTTTGTGGAATACGTGGAGATACTGTTTATCTGTCCCCGGCAGATCATCCCACACGGGGCCGCCAAAGTAGGAACGCCAGTTGGTGGGCAGTTCTCCCTCCTTTTTGTCTCTCAGATAGAAAAATTTACCGTATTTTCCGTCAGGATCTTCACAGGCCTTGCGGAACCATTCGTGTTCATCAGAGCAGTGATTGACGACCAGATCCATGAGGATATACATATTGCGCTTTTTCGCCTCGGCAATGAGCCGTTCCATGTCCGCCATGGTGCCGAAACGTGGATCGATGCTGTAGTAATCGGAGATGTCATAACCCTGATCGGCCAGAGGGGACTGATAACAGGGGGACAGCCAGAGGATATCGACGCCAAGATCCTTAAGATAGTCCAGTTTGCTGATAATACCGGGGATATCCCCGATACCGTCACCGTTGGAATCGTAGAAGCTTTTGGGATAAATCTGATAGGCAACTTTATCATGCCACCATTTTTTGATCATAACTGTACCTCCTGTGTATTTATGTATCGTTAATATACATTTTAGTGATATACACAGTGGATGTCTTACGATTATTTGATTAAAAAATACAGTATTATGACATTGTATCGTCGAGGTGCTTTCGATATTGTAAAGGTGTGGTGCCGGTATGTTTGCGGAATTCCCTGAGAAAATTTCCCAGATTGTTGTATCCGCACTCCAGACACACTTCTGTCACCGGCAGATCCGTTTTTTCCAGACACCGCTTCGCCTGCTTGATGCGGTATTCATTGATATACTCTATGGGCGAACAGCCGATCGCCTTTTTGAACAGACGGCAGAAATACTGTTCGTTCAGGTTCACCTGACCGGCAAGGTCGGATATATATATTTTGTCGCGATAATTGTCCTTAATATAAGTAAGGGCCGTCTTGATGCTCTCCACACGCTTGTTGAAGTTTTTTTCCGTGGACGTAAATAGTCTGTGGGCGGATAGGGTGGCAAGAATATAAAGCAGAGAAGACTTGATATATAATTGTCTGGTCAGGTCGTCCGTGACCAGACTGCTGTCGGAAGCGGAATCCTCCGTCATCTGACCAAAAGCGTGCATGATATCTCCAAAGGCATTCCGGAGTGGTATAAAGGCGGGGTGCTGTGGTGTGATGCACCGTGGAAAGAGCAGTTTCCCGTTCTGGATCGGTTTCACCAGATGGATCTGCGCCTCGTCGTAAGAATCGAAGCTCAGGATGCCGGGAGAGAAGACGACGGCGTCCTCCCAATGGCTATCGGAGGTTTCCGTGATAATACTGTGCAGCTCGCCGGGATTAATGAAATAGAAGCATTCGGACCGGATCGAAAAAGACTCCATGTTGATCTCTAATCGGAATTCTCCGTTAGAAAAATACAGAAGCTCTGCCTCGTCATGCCAGTGGTGCTTGACGAGAGTGCCCTTTCCTACGGAGTGGGTGCGGTAAGCGGCACAGGGGAACGACTGCGTTCCGTGTGTCCGTATTTCTTTGAAGACAGATGACTGCTGATCCATGCAAGATCTCCTTATATGCATATATGAAAGAAGGGCTGTTGCTCTGGCAGATGATCTGCTTTTGCAACAGCCCGTGTATTTGTTTGAGATTAACAATAACTGTTAAACATCATGCCGCTGTAGGCGCTTGTGATGTAAGGACTTGCGAAGTTCTTTCCCGGATTCTTATAAGCCACGATCACATTATTGACATAGTGCATCGGGTTTAAGGATACCTGATTCGATTTGCGCAGAACCGAGTTCGTGAAGCCCTTCATGGAGGAGAACGCTTCCTTGGCATCCTCACTCATAGCCTTCTGGCGCAGGACATTGTTGTCAACCTCCAAAGTGCCGTCCAGATTCAGATTCAATCCGGCGGAGGTCAATCCCTTTGCATATACCCTGGCAACGCTGCTCATTTCCTTAAAGAGCCGATTGCTCTTAGGCTGATCGGTCCGATACTCTGAAACTGCCTGCAGGAAAGAATTGTATCCGCTCACCAGAGTGTTGATATTTTCAGCAAGGGATTCCACGTCGGTCTTAATACCGATGGAAGCCGTCTCGCCATCTTCACTGCTCACGCCCTTAAACTGTAATTCGTAGGTATTATCCAGCGTGTAGTGGTTGGTGGCGGAGGAATGCTCCTCCCCATCCACCAGAAAAGAGGCGTTGGTAGCCGCGGAAGTTATATGATCAAGTCCCAAATAATCCACCACGCCGGCGGTTTTACTGGTGCGGTGATCGGAGATGATAAACTGTTCCTTTTTCCCATCCTTCAGTCCGGTGGCATCCGATTCCATACGGAGAGCGGAATTTCCGTTCTCGTCTGTTATGACCTGAGCGGACATACCGATGTTGGCATTAGTGATCAGGCGGGATAAACGTGACTGCACATCTCTATTTGTGTCAGTCGCCTTGATGCTGAACTGGAACTCGTAGCTCAGATCATCGATTCCGACATCAAAAGAGTAGGTGTCGGGAGCCAGTGTCACAGGCTCGTCACCGGGCAGGAAATTTCCAAGGTTTACCTGAGAGGAAGCGAGATGCTTGACCTCCACATCGTAGGAAGGAAAATCATCATCCGGTTTCTTAGAGCCGATATATTTGGCAGTAGCGATATTCTCATTGCTGGAATAAGCCACCTTTTTATTCAGAAGTTCTTCTTCGTCGAGACCACCGAGAGAAGCGATCGTATTGCGAAGTTCTCTGGCGTTTTCTTTAATGCCGACGGCAAACTGCTGGGATTCCTTACTGGTATCCAGAATGAACAGAGGGGATTCTTTGTTCATCTTGACAATAGAATTATACACGCTGCGAAGCTCGCTTTTCTTATGCGTATCATAACGCGTGCTCGACTTCGGCGCATAAGTAGTCATGTAGAAATTGTAGACATTTGTTAAATTATGAACGGAATTAAAAGCCATGAGCCCCTCCTTTCTTCCATGAAATCATCGCAGACACTTCCATCGGCTGTCCATAGCCTGCAAAGTATCTCCGTGGGCATTTTCTTTAATATAATGTAGAAATATATTCTGTTTTACCACATTATTCCCGAAAAAAGCAAGTATTTGCGGGAAAATGCGGGCATTTTTGCATCAAAAATAATGTGGTTACCTTATATATCGTACAGAGCCGTTATTTTATAAAGAGAAAAAAGTGAAAAATTTTAATTTTTTTAGTAAGCAGGAAATATATGAAATCTGCAAAAAAAATGTAAAAGCAGTTGACTTGCAACGATTCGTATGATATATTGTGTGAGCGAGATGAGATTTAGGTCTTTTTTTTATGCTCAAAAAATGAGAGATTAGAAAATCAAACGAATCGTAATACAGGTGGAGGTGGCAAGATGCGCACAAGGATCACATTGGCATGTACGGAATGTAAACAGCGTAACTACAATACGACAAAGGATAAGAAGACACATCCTGACCGTATGGAGACGAAGAAGTATTGCAGATTCTGCAAGAGACATACCATGCATAAGGAGACGAAGTAACAGACCGTCGATTTGGAAAAAGGAGAAGAGCGAGTATGGCAGATTCAGCGAAAGTAGATAAGAAGGCAGTCAAATTTTTTGACGGTGTGAAGGCTGAGTTTCATAAGATCAGCTGGCCGGATAAGGATTCCCTTTTGAAACAGTCTGTCGCGGTTGTTATTATTTCCCTGGTGGTGGGAGCGTTTATCGCAGTGCTGGATTTTGGTCTGCAGTATGGCGTGGATTTTATCACCACGCTGCAGTTCTAAGACTGGTTCTTACATCTATAAAGAGACAGGGAGGATCCGTATGGCAGAGGCGAATTGGTATGTTGTGCATACTTATTCCGGATATGAAAATAAGGTAAAGGCCAACATAGAGAAAACGATCGAGAACAGACATCTGGAAGAAGAGATTCTGGAGGTCAAGGTGCCCATGCAGGATGTCACGGAGCTTAAGAATGGCGCCCGTAAGACCGTACAGAAGAAGATGTTTCCCGGATATGTCCTGATCAATATGGTTATGAATGACGACACCTGGTATGTGGTAAGAAATACCAGAGGCGTGACGGGATTCGTGGGACCGGGGAGCAAGCCGGTGCCGCTCACAGAGGCGGAGATGAAGCCTCTGGGCATTAAGATGGAAAATATGACAGTCGATTTTGCAGAGGGAGATACCATTGCGGTGGTTGCGGGCGTCTGGAAAGATACCGTGGGCGTCGTACAGCGGATCGACTATGGCAAGCAGACAGCCACGATCAATGTGGAACTGTTCGGCAGAGAGACGCCCGTGGAGATCAGCTTCGCGGAGGTCAGAAGTATGCGGTAGATATTTATTCCGCCTCGGCGGTGTAGATATGTGGGAGACAAGTTCAGCCAGCGCTGTAAGCGCGTTTTTGCGAATGGCATGGGCTGAACGTCGCAGGCAGTATTCACCACAATATTATTAGGAGGTGCCGACATGGCAAAGAAAGTAGAAGGATACATCAAGTTACAGATCCCTGCTGGTAAGGCAACACCAGCGCCCCCGGTTGGTCCTGCACTCGGACAGCACGGGGTAAACATCGTTGAATTTACAAAACAGTTCAACGCTAAGACAGCCGATAAGGGTGATGTGATCATCCCGGTTGTTATCACAGTGTATGCAGACAGAAGCTTCAGTTTTATCACGAAGACTCCCCCTGCAGCAGTTCTGTTAAAGAAGGCGTGCAACATCAAGTCCGGTTCCGCTACTCCGAATAAGGCGAAGGTAGCTACCATCTCCAAGGCTAAGCTGCAGGAGATCGCAGAGATGAAGATGCCTGATCTGAACGCGGCAAGCGTAGAGGCGGCTATGAGCATGATCGCCGGTACTGCGAGAAGCATGGGCATCACAGTAGAAGAGTAATGGAGGGTTCGAGATGAAACACGGAAAAAAATATCAGGAGGCAGCCAAGCTGGTAGACCGTACGGTTCAGTATGATACAGCCGAGGCGATCGCCTTAGTGAAAAAGACAGCAACAGCAAAATTTGATGAGACTGTAGAGGTTCATATCAGAACCGGATGTGACGGTCGTCATGCAGAGCAGCAGATCCGTGGCGCGGTGGTACTGCCCAACGGAACCGGTAAGACGGTGCGCGTGTTAGTATTTGCCAAGGGCGACAAGGTTAATGAGGCTGAGGCAGCAGGTGCAGATCATGTGGGCGGTGAGGAGCTGATCCCCAAGATCCAGAATGACGGCTGGCTTGACTTTGACGTAGTAGTAGCGACACCTGATATGATGGGTGTTGTAGGTCGTCTGGGTAAGGTGCTCGGCCCGAAAGGTCTGATGCCCAACCCTAAGGCTGGTACGGTTACCATGGATGTGGCTAAGGCGATCAGCGATATCAAAGCCGGTAAGATCGAGTACAGACTGGATAAGGCGAACATCATCCATGTACCTGTAGGCAAGACCTCCTTTGAGGAGAGCAAGCTGCAGGAGAACTTCGACGCTCTGATGGAAGCTATCGTAAAGGCAAAGCCTTCAGCATTGAAAGGACAGTATCTGCGCAGCATCACGCTGGCAACCACCATGGGCCCCGGCGTAAAGGTAAATGTAGCGAAGTACTAAAACAAAATAAAAAGAACAGAATCATTAAAAGTGACGGGCTATGGCGCGTCACTTTTTTATGATATAATAATCGCATGGCTAAGAAAAGAAGACGAAAAAAGAAAAAGAGCATACGGCTGCACCGCAGCTTTTTTCTCCCTTTTATCCTAACCCTCACCATAGCGATGGCGATTGGCGTCCTGTCGCTGGCGGCCCATCAGTGGATCACGGAGCCGGTAAGAACGAAGAGGGCGGAAGCGGATTCTCGAAAGAGAGAGGAATCTGCTCTGGAGCGGAGAGAAGTCGGAGAAACGGGCGAGGATGCTCCGGAGTCCGAGGAACCTCTGGAGGAAAAGGCGGAAGAGGCGGCAGTGCCGTTCTCCAGATATCAGGAGATCCTGGATGATCCGGTCTATATGGAGGAAAATCATATCTATGTGAGGGAAGCGGGTGTCTCCGGGCAGGTGACGCTGGCTTTTGCGGGGGATATTCTCTTTGACGATAACTATTCGATCATGGGGGCGGTCAGGTTCGGCGGTGACATTTCCCAGGGTATAGCGCCGGAGGTGCTGGAACGGATGCAGGCAGCCGATATCATGATGCTCAACAATGAATTTGCTTACTCCAACAGAGGGACACCCATCGAGGAAAAGCAGTTTACTTTCCGGGCAAGGCCGGAGACTGCAAGGTATCTGACGGATATGGGAGTGGATCTGGTATCTCTGGCGAATAATCATGCCTACGACTATGGACCGGATGCTCTGGTGGATACGCTGGATACTCTGCAGGAGGAAGGAATTCCTTATGTGGGCGCAGGCCGGGATATCGGTGAGGCGAGAAAGATCGTCTATTACATAGTGGGAGATATGAAGATCGCCTTTGTGTCGGCGACCCAGATCGAGCGGCTGGACACGCCGGACACCAAGGAGGCTACGGAAACCTCGGCAGGCGTATTTCGCTGCTGGAATGGGGCGAAGCTTTTGGAGACTGTGCGGGAGGCGGCTGCAAACAGTGATTTTGTAGTGGCTTATATTCACTGGGGCACGGAAAATCAGGCGGAGCTGGACTGGGCACAGTTGAAACAGGCGCCGGAGCTGGTGGACGCCGGCGCGGATCTGGTGATCGGAGATCATCCGCACTGTCTCCAACCGATCGGTGTGATCCGCGGGGTGCCGGTGATCTACAGTCTGGGGAATTTCTGGTTTAACTCCAAAACCATAGATACCGGTATGGTGGAGGTGGTGATCGATCAGACGGGGATCGTGAGCTATCAGTTTGTACCCTGCCTCCAGAGCGGCTGCCGGACGACTCTTTTGCAGGGGGCGGAGAAGGACAGGGTGCTTTCCTATATGCGCAGCATTTCCGAAGGAGTGCAGATTGATGCGGAAGGGTATGTGACCTGGTGAGAACCTGGTTTAATAGATTTTTTTTGACCAGTTATATTTTTTCCCCGGGATGAAACTTTTGGGCTTTTTGAATCGTATTATCTATAGAGAGACAAGAAATCCCCATTGGTATAGAAAGGAAAGAGAATCATGCACATAGGAAATCAAGGATATTCTTCATGGATTCATAATGCATCCGGGGCGGGATACAGGAACGGAAGCCGCTCCGCGCGGACCGGCAGAAATGGTAAAACATCGAATGGTGACACAAGTGTCATAAATGACGCGGATGCAGAGAAAAAGAAAACCGAGGAAAGCACCGAAGAGAAAAATACGGAGAATATGACCTATCGGGAACAGATTTTGGCCCACATGGAGGAGATGGCAAAGAAGGTGAAGGACGGTACGGTGGAGCCTACCTTCCAGACCGGGGCCCAGTCCTTTACGATAAAAGAGTGGGAGAAGCTTCTGGCAAATTTCGATGACGCCGAGGAAGCGTTGCAGGAGCAGATCAAGGAGCTGATCGCGGAAGTAGAGGCTCAGGCCGAGAAGGAATCCATGCGGCGGGCTGCCGAGAGCGGTACGGCGGATCCTGAAGAAGTGACAAACGTGTCAGTTCCAGAAGCGGCGCAGCCGAAGACGGAAGCGGGCGGAAGTGTGGCGAATCCAAAGACGGAATCCTCCGGCAGTGTTGCTGCTCAGACGGTAGCTGTGACAGGCGGCGTCTCCGAGACAAAGGAATTAAAGGAAGAAAATGTCACCACGGTGCAGGTGACGGATCCGGAAGAGCTGGCATCTCTGCTTACAGATGAGGTGACCAAGTGCACCTATCCCACCGATGATCCCAAACAAAAGCACTGGTACATCACCTGCTACGGGCAGGACGGGATCATGTGTAAGGAAGCTTATTTTGACGGAACGAAGTGGGTGAACAAGGACTGCTGGAAGCTTTCCTATACAGAGCCTGGGCAGTATGAAAAGGTCATGGCATTTTTGCAGAGATTTCCCCAGGATGCCAATCTGCGTTTTGCGGCGCACGAGAATTTCTGGCAGGATTTTCTGGCGGGAGAGATCGATGAGGATGATTTTGTCCATTTCTTTGAGACTTCGACAACGGATGGCGTGCCGGATTACACCTATGAGAAAGACGGCTCTACTTATATTGACAGGGAAAAATTCAAGTATGCAAAATATATGAACAGCTTTAGCGCAAAGCTTTACACGGCGGAGGAGATGGATCTGATCTGGCGGGCGGTCATCAAGGAAAACAGTAAGGGATTGCAGAAGATTTCCGACTATGACGGACAGATGACGATTCCTGACGGCGTGAAGACCGGGGACGGCAAAGATGAGGACGATGATCTCAAGACGCAGATCATCACCAAACCTGACGGCTCTACGGTGCTGCAGATCGAGACTAACTTCGGCGTGATGGAGATCGAGATCACGGAAGCCCAGAAGTTTGGATTACAGTATAACGCGCGGCCCGGGGCGGAGCCGGATCCCTTTGCGGGCCGGGGACTCCGGACGGAGACGGCCGATGTGGGAAATAAATAGGTGCTTGACAGCCCCGGTTACACTGTGATATAGTATCAAAGGTTGTAAAACCATGCCGAAGACAGTAGGTGCCGTATTGTCGGCGTAAGAGTCCGCCTACCGAGGAGAGAAGAGATCGTATTGATAGTATCATCCTCCCTGTCTTCAGGGGGGATTTTCTTTATGAATACTCCTTTCGGCACTAAAATCTATAAGGAGGTAATGTAATGGCAAAGGTGGAATTGAAGAAACCTATCGTAGAAGAGATCGCCGCTGCCGTAAAAGACGCACAGTCAGTTGTTCTGGTTGACTACCGCGGACTTACGGTGGAACAGGATACACAGCTTCGTAAGCAGCTGCGTGAAGCCGGGATCACCTACAAGGTTTACAAGAACACAATGATGAATTTTGCATTCAAGGGTACGGACTGCGAAGCGCTTCTTCCCTATCTGGAAGGCCCCAGCGCAGTTGCGATCTCTACAGAGGACGCGACGGCTCCTGCCAGAGTGTTATGCAAATTCGCTAAGACCGCAGACGCCCTTGAGGTGAAGGGCGGCATGGTGGAAGGCATCGCCTACGACGCGAAGGGAATCAGCGAGATCGCTAAGATCCCGTCCAGAGAAGAGCTGCTGTCCAAGCTGCTTGGCAGTATCCAGTCTCCTATCGCTAACTTCGCCCGCGTGATGAATCAGCTGGCAGAGAAAGGCGGCGCATCCGAGAGCGAGGCACCTGCCAAGGAAGAGGCTGCACCTGCAGAGGAAGCTCCCGCAGCAGAAGCAGCACCCGCTGAGGCAGAAGCGGCTCCCGCAGAGGAAGCGCCTGCTGAGGCACCTGCAGAAGAAACCCCTGCAGAATAGAAACCAATAATAAAGGATATGGAGGAAAACAATCATGGCAAAGTTATCTACTCAGGAATTGATCGACGCTATCAAAGAGTTGACAGTATTAGAATTAAATGATCTTGTAAAGGCTTGCGAGGAGGAGTTCGGTGTATCCGCAGCAGCAGGCGTGGTAGTTGCAGCAGCAGGCGGTGACGCTGGCGCAGCAGCAGGCGAGGAGAAGACAGAGTTCGATGTAGAGCTGACAGAGGTTGGCCCGAACAAGGTTAAGGTTATCAAGGTGGTTCGTGAGGCTACCGGTCTTGGCCTGAAGGAGGCGAAGGATCTGGTTGATTCCGCTCCGAAGGTACTCAAGGAGGCTGCTTCCAAGGAGGAGGCTGACGACATCAAGGCTAAGCTTGAGGCTGAAGGCGCAAAGGTTACTCTGAAGTAATTCAAAGACAAAAGACAAGACCGTTCATGTGCAAAAGTGCATGGACGGTCTTAATGTTTTTTTATTGTTGATTCATTTTTAATACATTTCTTTTTTACAAGGTTTAATTTTCTCAAATTTTCGATTGACTCCCCGAAGGACTTGTAGTAGAATGTATGGTGCACTATTGTGGTGTGCTATGCTTTTTTGAGGTGCTATTTCCGATCAAGCATGAATCAATCATAAAGAACGGGGTGAAGTGTCAATGGAAAAGAACAGGATCCGCAAGACTGCAGCCGGCAGAAATACGCGTATGACTTATGCACGACAGAAAGAGGTTCTGGAGATGCCGAACCTGATCGAGGTTCAGAAAA
>CAZUZZ010000004.1:0-22492 GCA_964625055.1 uncultured Bacteroides sp.
GTCATCACCTGGATGCACACCTTCTCCCCGGCCAAGATGTGGATTCTCGGTTTGAAGGAGTTCCGGAAACCGCTCTGCCATCTGCATACGCAGTTTAATGAGGAGCTTCCTTATGATACCATTGATATGGATTTCATGAATGAGAACCAATCGGCACACGGAGACAGAGAGTACGGACATATCGTGAGCCGCATGGGTATCGAGCGCAAGATCATTGTGGGACATTGGGCGTCTGAGAGAGTACAGAAGCAGTTGGGAAGCTGGATGCGTACAGCCATCGGCGTGATCGAGTCCTCTCATGTACGTGTGTGCCGTTTCGGTGATAACATGAATAATGTTGCCGTGACTGAGGGCGACAAGGTAGAGGCGCAGATCAAGTTCGGCTGGGAGATTGACCACTACTGTGTCAATGATGTGGTAGAGTATGTGGACGCTGTGTCCCAGGGTGATGTGAACGCGCTGGTAGAGGAATACTACAGCAAATATAAGATCATTGACGAGGGCAGAGATGCGGACGAGTTTCGGAGACACGTGGCAGTGCAGGCACAGCAGGAGATCGGTATTGAAAAATTCCTGGTGGAGAATGATTACCATGCAGTTGTGACCCATTTCGGTATGCTGGGCGGTTTGAAGCAGCTTCCGGGTCTTGCTATTCAGAGACTGATGCAGAAGGGATATGGCTTCGGCGCAGAGGGCGACTGGAAGGTAGCGGCCATGGTACGCCTTATGAAGCTGATGACAGCTGATATTGAGGGAGCCAAGGGTTCATCCCTGATGGAAGATTATACTTACAATTTGGTGCCCGGCAAGGAGGGTATCTTACAGGCACATATGCTGGAGGTTTGTCCTTCGGTGGCGGACGGCGACATTGCGATCAGAGTATGTCCGCTGTCCATGGGCAACAGAGAAGATCCCGCACGTCTGGTATTTACTGCAAAGGAAGGCCCTGCAGTGGCGTGTTCCTTAGTGGATCTGGGAACAAGATTCCGTCTGCTGGTGAATGCGGTAGACTGCAAGAAGGTGGAGAAGCCTATGCCGAAGCTGCCGGTGGGTACGGCATATTGGACGCCGCAGCCTAATCTGGAGGTTGGCGCGACGGCTTGGATCCTGGCGGGCGGTGCACACCATACTGCATTCTCCTACGACCTGACAGTAGAGCAGATGGTTGACTGGGCGGACGCTATGGGTATCGAGAGTGTTGTGATTGATAAGAACACCAACATTCGCGATTTCAAGAATGAACTGAGATGGAACGAGGCAGCCTATAGATAAGCGGATGAAAGGAGAGGGATATATGGGAGCAAAAGAATGTATTGCAAGCGGTAAGGCGGTGCTGGGCATTGAGTTCGGTTCCACCAGAATCAAGGCGGTTCTGGTAGATGAGAACAACAAGCCCATTGCATCTGGGGCACATGACTGGGAGAACAGACTGGAGAACGGTATCTGGACTTACAGCCTGGACGACATCTGGACGGGGTTACAGGACTGCTACAAAAAACTGACAGAGGATGTGCAGGCGCAGTATGGAGAAAAGCTGACCAAGTTTGGCGCCATCGGTTTTTCTGCAATGATGCACGGGTATATGGCGTTCAATGAAAAGGACGAACTGATGGTACCCTTCCGTACATGGAGAAATACCATCACGGAGGAGGCTTCCACGAAGCTGACTGAACTCTTCAATTATCATATCCCGCAGAGATGGACCATAGCGCACCTTTATCAGGCAATTTTGAATAGCGAGGATCATGTGCCTGATCTGAAATTTGTGATCACGCTGGCGGGTTATATTCAGTGGAAACTGACAGGTGAGAAGATTGTTGGCGTGGGCGAGGCTTCCGGTATGTTCCCGATCGACATTGCGACGGGACAGTTCAACGAGAAGATGATCGCGCAGTTTGATGCGGCTGTTGCAGATAAGGGATTTGCATGGAAATTAAAGGATGTGCTTCCTGCGGTTTACACAGCGGGGCAGCAGGCGGGCGCATTGACAGAGGAAGGCGCGAAGCTGCTGGATCCTACAGGGACGCTCCAGGCAGGCATTCCTTTCTGTCCTCCTGAGGGAGATGCGGGAACAGGTATGGCGGCGACTAACAGTGTCGCACAGCGTACGGGTAACGTTTCTGCGGGCACAAGCGTGTTCGGCATGATCGTCTTGGAGAAAGATCTTTCCAAGGTATATGATGCTATCGACCTGGTGACCACTCCTGACGGCAGTCTGGTGGCAATGGTACACTGCAACAACTGTACTTCCGACTTGAACGCATGGGTAAATCTCTTTAAGGAATATTCTGAAGTGATGGGCATGAAGGTGGATATGAACGAACTGTACGGAAACCTTTACCGCAAGGCGCTGGAAGGCGATGACGACTGTGGCGGCCTGCTTGCCTATAATTACTTCTCCGGAGAGCACGTGACAGGCTTCAACGAGGGACGTCCGATGTTTGTCCGCACACCCGATGCGAAATTTAATCTGGCGAACTTTATGAGAGTGCATCTGTTCACTTCACTGGGCGCATTAAAGACAGGTTTCGACATTCTGTTTACAGAGGAGAAAGTACAGGTGGATGAAATCTTAGGACACGGCGGTCTCTTTAAGACCAAGGGCGTGGGTCAGAGCATCCTTGCGGCGGCGATGAACGCGCCGGTGAGCGTTATGGAGACGGCAGGCGAAGGCGGTGCCTGGGGTATTGCGCTTCTCGCTTCCTATATGATCAACAAGGGCGCGGATGAAAGTCTTGTAGCGTTCCTTGACAGCAAGGTATTTGCGGGTCAGAAGGGTGAGAAGATGGAGCCGAAGGAAAGTGACGTAAAGGGCTTCAACGACTTTATGAAACTTTACAGCGCAGGGCTTGCGATCGAGAGAGCGGCAGTTGATTCTATGTGAGAGCGCAAAAGAAAGGGAAGGCTCGTAAAAGAAAGGGGTTGAAATTGTGTTAGAGGATTTAAAGAAACGCGTTTACGAAGCAAATATGCTTCTCCCGAAATACGGGATGGTCACTTTTACCTGGGGTAATGTGAGTGAGATCGACAGAGAGAGCGGCATTTTTGCGATCAAACCCAGCGGAGTTGATTATGAGAAACTTTCACCCGAAGATATGGTGCTTGTAGATTTAGACGGCAAGAAGGTGGAGGGGAAATATAATCCATCCTCCGATACAGCTACTCATGTGGAGATTTATAAAGCGTTTAAAGAGGTTGGAGGTGTTGTACATACCCATTCTTCCTATGCAACGAGCTGGGCACAGGCCGGCAGGAGTATTCCCTGCTACGGAACGACCCATGCGGACTATTATTACGGAGAGATTCCCTGTCTGCGCTGTCTGACGCAGGAAGAGATCAATGAGGGATATGAAAGAAACACGGGCGTGCTCATTGTCAATGAGTTTAAGAGAATGGACAAAGATCCCGTGGCGGTTCCCGGGACGCTCTGTAAGAATCATGGTCCTTTTGCATGGGGTAAGGATGGCCATGAGGCGGTGCACAATGCGGTAGTGCTGGAGGAAGTAGCAAAGATGGCGTACCGTGCGGAGACAATTAACGCAAGGGTTCAGCCCGCGCCGCAGGAACTGCAGGATAAGCATTATTTCCGGAAGCACGGAGAGAATGCATACTACGGGCAAAGGTAGCATTTTGCTCGGGCACGGTGACAAAAACGTATCTTTGTGATACACTGTAGTCAGGTTACTATTATAGTTTTGATGGATGGAGGATAGCGATGAACAAATTAGAGTTACAAAAAACAGCTAATGAAGTTCGCAAAGGTATCGTAACAGCGGTACACGGCGCTAAGGCGGGGCATCCGGGCGGATCTTTGTCAGCGGCAGATATTTTTACTTATCTTTATTTTGAGGAGATGAATGTTGACCCGAAGGATCCCAAGAAGGCAGACAGAGACCGTTTCGTGCTCTCTAAGGGACATACGGCTCCCGGTCTTTACTCTGTGCTGGCAAACAGAGGGTATTTCCCGGTGGAGGATCTTCCGACCCTGCGTCATTTAGGTTCCTATTTGCAGGGACATCCCTGTATGCAGGAAACGCCCGGCGTAGATATGTCTTCAGGTTCTCTGGGACAGGGTATCTCTGCGGCGGTTGGTATGGCGCTTGCGGCAAAGATGGACAACAAATCCTACAGAACCTACACACTTCTTGGTGACGGTGAAATTCAGGAAGGACAGGTGTGGGAGGCAGCCATGTTTGCAGGTCACAGGAAGCTTGACAATCTGGTAGTGATCGTGGACAATAACGGTTTGCAGATCGACGGTAAGATCGATGATGTTTGCTCCCCTTATCCGATCGATAAGAAATTTGAGGCATTTAATTTCCATGTGATCAATATTGACGGTAATGACTTTGATCAGATTGACGCCGCATTTAAAGAGGCGAAGGCGACCAAGGGTATGCCCACCGCAATCGTCTGCAAGACGGTGAAGGGCAAAGGAGTTTCCTTCATGGAGAACAATGCGGGCTGGCATGGCAAGGCTCCCAACGATGAGGAGTATGCAACGGCGATGGCAGATCTCGAGAAGATCGGTAAAGAGTTAGGAGGTGCAAACTAATGGCAGATGTTAAGAAGATTGCAACAAGAGAAAGCTATGGTAATGCACTTGCTGAGTGTGGTGCAGAATTTCCGAATCTGGTAGTCCTAGATGCAGATCTGGCGGGCGCTACCAAGACGGGCGTGTTCCTGAAGGCATTTCCGGACCGCCATATAGACTGCGGTATTGCAGAGTGTAATATGACCGGTATCGCGGCAGGTCTTGCTACCTGCGGAAAGATTCCTTTTATCAGCTCCTTCGCTATGTTTGCGGCGGGACGTAACTTTGAGCAGGTTCGTAATTCTATCGGTTATCCGCATCTGAATGTGAAGATCGGTGCGACCCATGCGGGTATCACTGTAGGTGAGGATGGTGCGACCCATCAGTGTAACGAGGACGTGGCGTTGATGCGTACAATTCCCGGCATGACAGTTATCGTGCCCTCCGATGATGTGGAGGCAAAGGCGGCAGTCAGAGCGGCGATTGAGATGGAGGGTCCTGTATATCTTCGTTTTGGCCGTGCGGCAGTGCCGGTAATCAACGATAAGCCGGATTACAAGTTTGAGATCGGTAAGGGCGTACTGCTTCGCGAGGGCAAGGATGTAACCATTATTGCCAGCGGTATTACGGTTGCTTCCGCTTTAGAAGCGGCTGAGATGCTGGATAAAGACGGCATCAGTGCTGAGGTGATCAATATTCATACCATTAAGCCTTTGGATGAGGAGCTGGTGCTTGCTTCCGCGAAGAAGACCGGTAAGGTGGTGACGGCTGAGGAGCATACTGTGATCGGCGGTCTTGGCAGCGCTGTCTGTGACTGCCTGTCCGAAAAACAGCCGACTCCTGTGCTGCGGATCGGTATGCAGGATACCTTCGGCGAGTCCGGCCCGGCAAACGCATTGGTGGAGAAATACGGTCTGGATGGCAAGGGTATCTACGAAAAAGTAAAAGGTTTTGTTAAGTAGAAAGGCATTTGAGATGTCTGAGAGAGAAAAAATTTTGTCTCCTTCCATTCTGGCGGCGGATTTCGCCAGATTGGGGGAGCAGATTAAAGAGGCGGACGAAGCCGGAGCGAAGTATATACATATTGATGTGATGGATGGGGTATTTGTACCCTCGATCTCCTTTGGAATGCCGGTGATCCGCACGATCCGCAAGGTGACTGATAAAGTGTTTGATGTGCATCTGATGATCGTGGAGCCGGACCGATATGTGAAGGAGATCAAAAGCTGCGGCGCCGACAGCATTACCTTTCATCTGGAGGCCACGGAGGATGCGGATGAGACGATCGACCTGATCCGCAGCGTGGGATGCAGAGTGGGTATGTCGATCAAGCCCAAGACGCCGGTGGAGGCCGTCAGAAAATATCTGCATAAGCTGGATATGCTTCTTGTGATGACGGTGGAGCCGGGGTTTGGCGGTCAGAAATACATACCGGAATCCACGGAGCGTGTTCGCCAGGTTCGCCAGATGGCAGATGAGATGGGCTTAGATCTGGATATTCAGGTGGATGGCGGTATCACGGTAGATAATGCCAGGATCGTGATGGAGGCTGGGGCCAATGTGATCGTAGCGGGGTCTGCGGTTTTCGGCGGTGACATCACAGCGAATGTAAAACACTATCTGGCGCAGTTTTAAACTAATTTGTGCATGAAAAAAGAGCGTTGCCTGAAAGCAGCGCTCTTTTTATGTCAGGCTACGATATTTTGCAGCCATACACCTTTTTTGACAAGTACAAAGCCAATCGCGCATTTGATCAGGTCGCCCAGTTGTACACACACATAAACGGCTACGACGGGCAGTGTCGTGTAGTGGCTTAAAAGAAATGCGATCGTCACACTGACGCACCAGATAAAAACACTGTCAAAGAGAAAAGTGACGATCGTCTTCCCGCCGGAACGCAGGGTAAAGTAAGCGGAGTGCAGAAAGGCGTGCAGCGGCATAAAGATGGCAGTGAGAGTGATAAAATATGTTGCCAGCCTCCTCGCCTCATCGTTCGTGTTGTATAGCAGCGGGAAAAGGCGCGCCGGTAAAAGCATGGCGATGGCCACCAGAATACAACTGAAGACGGAGAAGGCGATCAGTTTATTGTCCGTATCCCGCGCCTCTTCCATTTTGCCTGCGCCCAATAGCTGTCCCACAATGATGGCGACAGACTCGCCCAGCGCAATAAATACAATGTTAAAAATATTGCCGATCGTATTGGATATATTGAGTGCGGCAATCACATTTAATCCCCGGATGGAATAGCACTGTGTCAGTGTTGCCATACCGGCGGCCCACAGAGTTTCGTTTAAAAGAAGAGGCATACCTTTTGTCACGATCTTAAAGACAAGAGAGCCGGGTACCCGGAACGTAGTATAAAGCCCAACGATAAAAGGATTCTGTTCTCTGTGTCTGTGGATGTGGATGAGCACGATGGCGGCTTCCACAAAGCGGGAAATAACAGTAGCTATGGCTGCGCCGCGCACGCCGAGAGCCGGTGCGCCGAATTTGCCGTATATCAATATGTAGTTGAACACCAAATTGACAAAGACGGCAGCCACGCCCGCCTTCATAGGCAGAATGGTCTGCCCGCATTCCCGCAGTGTGCTGGCGTAAATCTGTACCAGCATAAAGGGAATCAGTCCGGGCAGCATGATCTGCAGGTATTCCTTGCCGTAACGCAAGGTGGCTGCAGCGCTTTCTGGTGTGCCTTCACCCTGCAGATAGAGGGTGATCAACGAATCCCCTGCTAAGAGAAGCAGGATCACGGTGATCAGGGTGATCGCAGAGATCAGCCATATTTTAAAGCGGACAGTCTGGCGGATTCCTTCCTGGTTTTTCTGTCCAAAATATTGCGCAGTAAAAATACCTGCGCCGGATACGGCTCCGAACAGGCAGAGATTGTAGACAAAGAGCAGCTGATTGACGATGGCTACGCCGGACATCTGCTCCGTGCCGATCTGTCCGATCATGATATTGTCCAAAAGGCTCACGAAGTTGGTGATACCGTTCTGGATCATGATAGGCACAGAGATGGCGAGCACCATCTTATAAAAGGCCCTGTCTCCGATGAATTTGTGTTGTTTTTTCTGTAAAAGTTTCATTCCCACATTCTACAATATTCATGTATGAGATGCAACCGGTTTTTGACTGTTGTTTTTTGGCTTGACAGTTTCTGGAGAATATTGCAGAATTTAGAGATAATTGATTTTTCGAGAAAACACACTTGCGATTTTATCTATAATAAAATACTATTAAAGGTATCAGGGACTGGCAAAAATCGAGAGGAGAAGAGACATGGCAAAAATCGAACATTTAACGGATTGTGAGGAGATGGTCATGAAGATAGTGTGGGATGCGGATAGAGAGCTTGGCTTGATGGATATCACGCAGGGGGTAAATGAAGTATGCAGGAAGAGTTGGAAACCTCAAACGGTTTCCACGTTTCTGGCAAGACTTGTGAGAAAGGGATATCTGAGGCATTACAGACAGGGGCGGGTGTTTTTTTATCAGATTTTGATACCACGGGAAAAGTATGTCGCAAAAAAGGCGAAAGAGTTTATAGAGTTTTGGAATCATGGCGATGTGGAGGAATTTTTGGCGGCGCTGATGAAATAAGAGTGGTGCAAATACCGTTCCGTTGTGATATGATATTAAAGGTTACGGAATGGAGAGATCGACATGAAAAAAATAGGGAGAAACGACATTTGCTGGTGTGGCAGCGGGAAAAAATATAAGGCGTGTCACATGGCAATGGATGAAAAGATTGAAAGCTACGCGCTGCAGGGGCATATCGTACCGAGGCGGGATATGTTAAAAACTCCGGAGCAGCTTCAGGGGATCCGGGAGAGCAGTAAGCTGAACATTGCGATTCTGGATGAAGTGGAACGGCAGATTCATATCGGTATGAGCACAGAGGAGATTGATAAGATCGTCCGCGATATGACAGAGCAGATGGGAGGGATCGCGGCGCCGCTTGGCTATGAGGGGTATCCGAAGAGTGTGTGCACCTCCATCAACGAGGTGGTGTGCCACGGCATTCCCGATGAGAATCGGCTGCTGCAGGACGGTGATATCGTCAACGTGGATGTGTCCACCATATATAAAGGATATTTTTCGGATTCCTCGCGTATGTTCATGCTGGGGAATGTGCCGGAGGAGACGCGGAAGCTGGTGCAGGTGGCAAGAGAGTGCATTGACGTTGGACTGGAGCAGGTAAAGCCCTGGAATTTCCTGGGGGATATGGCGCAGGCGATCAATGATCACGCGAAGAAGAACGGCTATTCTATTGTGAGAGAGATCGGCGGTCACGCGATAGGGCTGGAGTTCCACGAGGAGCCCTTTGTCAGCTATGTGACCCGCAAAGGGACGGAGATGCTGATGGTACCTGGTATGGTGTTTACCATTGAGCCTATGGTCAATATGGGAAAGGCGGATATCTATATTGACGACGAGGACGGATGGACGGTCTATACCGATGACGGGAAACCTTCGGCGCAGTGGGAGGTCACAGTGGCTGTTACGGAAGACGGCTATGAGATCCTGACTTACTAAAAATTTGTATGACGCAATTTCGTTTGTGAAGAATAAAGCCAGAGTACATCGGGAAATCGGATGTTCTCTGGTTTCTTTTTGTTCATATAATTGTGAACTATTCCGATATTGTATAATGCAAAATAATTTGCTATCTTGAGGATACAATCTTTGGAGGCACATTAAAGTATACTTTATTCCGTACACAATCTGATCGTACGGATCTTTGGCGAATCGCCACTATTTCCAAACATTGCAGAGAAAAGAAAAGGAGGATATCTATGCGAGAATTTATGACAAGATTGTCAGATTATTTGAATGAGAGAAGAGAGGATCCTGAGAGAAAGGAGGACCGGCTTTCCCTTGTGGTGATCGGAGCGGTGGCAGTGGTCGTCATCGTGCTGGTTTTGCTGCTTTTATGGGGGTACACGACCACGCAGGAAAAAAAGAAGAAGGAAGCCGGAGAGAAAGCGCAGGAACTGTTGAAGGAGCAGATGGAGGAGCAGGGGTTTACAGCGGCTACTTATGAGGAGAAAATGGAAGAATATATGTCTCAAAATGCCGGAGAAGAATTGCGGCAGGAATATCTTACAAGCACAAGTGATCTGGGTGAGAGGGTGAAGGAGCTGCAGACCACTCTGGAGCAGGTACAGAAAGAAGTGGAAAAATTGATCAGAGAAAACGGGGAGGAAGGACAGACGGTGAAACTAACCCAGCTGGAGAAAGAAGTCCGGACCGTTTTGGAAAAGATCAGGGAAATGGAGACAAAATACGCGGATCTGTCAGATCTGATACGGACCGTAGATCAGGAAAAGATCACCATGATCCAGAAACAGATTCAGGTTTTTCAGGCAGAGCTGGAACAGGTGCGCACAGATATTACGGGTATCCACGAAAAGATTACCGCTCTGGAAAAAGAGGATAAGGCTCTTTGGGAGAAACTTTCCAAGGTGGAGCAGAGTCTTGCGACTGCTCTGGAGAAAGATTTTGAGGAGATCGATCGGCGGATGGATGACCTGTCTCGTGATCTGGGTGATCTGGAGAAGAAGATGGACGCACTTTCGGCACAAGGTCTGAGCTATCGCTATGAACAGAGAACGAATACGCTCTATCTGATGCCGAATCAGAAATCGGGAGCAAAGGAGGCACAGCCGTGACCAAAGAAAAAGTAAAAAAACTGATAATAGCCTTGTTTCTTTCTTTGACAGTCACGTTTTGCGGGGCGGCAGGGGCTGCACAGGCAAAGGAAGGGGAGGTGCGTTCGCGGGGGGCTATTGTCTATCAGGACAATGGGGTGAAAACAGAAATATATACGGCGGATCTGCTTTTTCTGAAAGATAAGCTGGATACGATTTCTGGTGAGATCTTTTCCCCATCGTATTATGCTCATGTTCATCAGTGGGAGTACAAGGATGTGAATGACAGAACCCACACCAAACACTGTGAAAAATGTGGAGATGATCATGATCTGACGAATGTACACCAGACCGCGCGTGAGGAGGAATGTATCATCACAAGCCACGGGAAAGAGTATCCGGGCAGACGCTACAGCTGTGAATGTGGATACCAGTGGGTGCAGGAGGCGGCTCATGCTCTGGTGTTTGAACAGGTGGATGAGATCTGCCACAGGAGCAGATGTGTTTTGGAGGAAGAAGGCTATTGCCGGGGGTATGAACCTGTTTTAGAAGAACACTATGCCTACTATTATATTTCGGAACCGGATGGAGTGCATCACAGCAAAAAATGTTTTGATTGCGCGTATCAGGTGGAGGAGGCGTGCGATTTCACACTGGAAAGCTGGGACGAGGAAATAGAGCCGGATGCGTCCGTGCGGTATTGCGAATGTGGAAACAGCCGGCGGACAGAGGAAGACGAGCCGGCAGAGCCTGAACCGACAGAGCCCGAACCGGATGAATCTGAGAAGCCGGGAGAGAAGACGGAAGGTTCTGTGTCTGAAAATTCAATATCGGAGAATACGATCATAACGGAAGAGGAGGTAAGAGATATTATATGAAGAAAAGATTGCTTTTTATGGTAGTAGCAGCGGTGATAATGGTGAATACCTGTATGGCAGTGATGGCGGCGGACAACCCCAATGCCACAAGAAACGGACTGACTTCCAGGGGTGCGATCCGTTATCAGGAGGGGCAGGAAACGGTAGTTATTGATTCAGAGGATCTTTATACGCTGGCAGACTGTCTGGATCTGTTTAAGACCGGGGCGGTGGAGCAGTTGGGCGCGATACACACCTATTTATCAAAGGACAGCACGGGCGTTCCCCTGGCCGGGGATGATAGTGTCTATGCGGGACATCAAGAGCCGTCGGCACAGAATACATTGGATCCGGTTACCCTGGATTTTGATACGATTCTGGCGGGGATCGCGGCCAGTCAGAGTATTCCTCTGGAGCCCTCAGCTTATGGACTGGCATCCGATGCGAAGCTTTATAAAGAAGAGAATGGGAAATTGACGACCGATCAAACAAGCGGGGCGGCGCAGATCAGTATTCAGGCGGCCACGGCGGCAAATCTTTCTGCGGGGACAGCCGCCTGGGTAAACGGAGAACTGCTTTTAGGAACGGGGGAAGATATGGCTGTTATGTATGAAGAGAAGATCAACAGTACGGGCAGTGAGCTCAGCAGCCACAATATTTCTTCCGGATATAAGCTTCCTGTGGATGTTAAGTCGGCTTATGCCTATGTAGTCACTACGGCGCATTCGGGCAGCGGAGTCGATGGAAATAACGCGGGAGAGGATCCCGTCTTTACCGTAAGCGGAGGAGGCCGATATACCCGGCTTTTTTCCCAGAAATATGCCAGAAATGGTTTTAATGTGAGGGTGGCGCTCTATCATGTGATGAATGCGCCTGCGGGCGCAGTGGTCAAAGGCAGTGACGGACGGCTGTTTTATTGACAATCTTACTCCTTTACGTTAGACTTGTATATTAGGAAATTATGACAGCAGGAAGCTGTATTGCCGCTGTCAGACGGTATTTTCCGAAGTGAAGAAGGACAATGGAAAGGAAACATATTATGAATAAGGGAAAGTATTATATTACCACAGCGATCGCTTATACCTCCGGAACTCCCCATATCGGAAACAGCTATGAGATCGTACTGGCGGACAGTATCGCCCGCTTTAAGAGAAAGGACGGCTACGACGTATTTTTCCAGACGGGTACGGATGAACATGGTCAGAAGATTGAGTTAAAGGCACAGGAGACAGGAGTCACGCCGAAGGCTTATGTGGACAAGGTGGCGGGAGAGATTCGCAGAATCTGTGATTCTCTGGATACTTCCTATGATAAATTTATCCGCACCACAGATGATTTTCATGAGAAACAGGTGCAGAAGATCTTTAAGAAACTGTACGATCAGGGGGATATTTACAAGGGCGCCTACGAGGGGCTTTACTGTACCCCCTGTGAGTCCTTCTGGACGGAATCTCAGCTGGTGGACGGCAAATGTCCTGACTGCGGCAGAGAGGTGAAGCCCGCAAAGGAGGAAGCATACTTCTTTAAGATGAGCAAGTATGCGGACAGGCTGATTGAGCATATCAATGCACACCCGGAGTTTATTCAGCCGGTTTCCCGTAAGAATGAGATGATGAATAATTTCCTTCTGCCGGGCTTACAGGATCTCTGTGTTTCGAGAACCTCCTTTAAATGGGGCATTCCGGTGGATTTTGATGACAGGCACGTGGTGTATGTGTGGCTGGATGCTCTGACAAACTATATCACAGGTATCGGTTACGAGGCGGAGGGTGAGAGCACCGATCAGTATAAGAAGCTGTGGCCGGCGGATCTGCATCTGATCGGCAAGGACATCATTCGCTTTCACACGATCTACTGGCCCATCTTCCTGATGGCGCTGGGAGAGCCGCTGCCGAAGCAGGTGTTCGGGCATCCCTGGCTTTTGCAGGGAGACGGCAAGATGAGTAAGTCCAAGGGAAACGTGATCTATGCGGATGATCTGATCAGCTTTTTCGGTGTGGATGCAGTGCGCTATTTCGTGCTGCATGAGATGCCTTTTGAAAATGACGGTGTGATCACATGGGATCTCATGGTGGAACGCATGAATTCCGATCTGGCGAATACTCTGGGGAATCTGGTGAACAGAACCATTTCCATGAGCAATAAATACTTTGGCGGCCGGGTAGAAAATAAAAAAGTCGGCGTGGATGTGGGCGCAGAGGATGTGGATGCTGATCTGCACCGGGTGCTGACGGATACCTATAGCAGGGTGTCAAAAAAGATGGATGAGCTGCGGGTGGCGGATGCGATCACAGAGATTTTTACGCTGTTCAAACGCAGCAACAAATATATCGATGAGACGATGCCCTGGGTGCTGGCGAAGGATGAGGCGAAGCAGGACAGGCTGGCTACGGTGCTTTATAATCTTTCTAATGCCATCATGGTGGGGGCCTCTCTTCTGGAGCCTTATATGCCGGAGACGGCAAAGCGGATCGCAGAACAGATGAATGCGCCGCTGATCGATTTTGAAGTGTTGGAGCAGTGTGCGGCAAAGGAAGATACGGCTACGGCAGCCACGCTCTATCCGTCGGGCAATCAGGTGACACAGACGCCGGAGATTTTGTTTGCGAGACAGGATCTGGCGGAGGTGCTGGAGAAGGTGGAAGCGATGTTTGCCCAGAGAAATGCAGAAAGCGGTGAAGAGGCGGATCCCGGCATGGATGAGAAGGTAGTGGAGTTGGAGCCGAAGGCTGAGATCACTTATGATGATTTTGATAAGTGTCAGTTTCAGGTGGGGTTGGTACTGGAATGTGAGGAGGTGCCGAAGTCCAAGAAGCTCTTAAAATTTAAGATACAGGTAGGAGGCAGTACAAGACAGATCCTTTCCGGGATCAAACAGTACTATAAGCCGGAGGAGCTGGTGGGCAAGCGGGTTATGGTGCTTGTGAACCTGCAGCCCAGAGAGATTGCGGGTATGATGTCTGAGGGCATGATCTTGAGCGCTGCGGACGAGGAGGGTAATCTTGCGGTGATGACACCGGAGCGGTTTATGCCGGCCGGAGCAGAGATCTGCTGAACCGGGAGGGAAAAATGATCATAAAAGAGGAATTCTATTTCGGATCACGGGACGGAGAACACCAGATTCATGCGGTGAAGTGGATTCCGGAAACAGAGCCGCCGGTCTGTATCTTACAGATCGTGCACGGCATGGTAGAGCATATCGGACGCTATGAAGAGTTTGCGCAGACTATGGCGAAGAAGGGCATTCTGGTAGTGGGAGACGATCATCTGGGACATGGTCTGTCTGTAAAAGCCGGAGAGCCCATGGGATATTTTTGCAAAGAGGATGCGGATACTGTACTCGTGCGGGATGAACACAGGCTGAAAAAAATCATGCAGGAGAAGTATCCCGGCGTTCCCTATATGATACTTGGGCACAGTATGGGGTCTTTTATCCTCCGGAATTATCTGATGCGCTATGGCAGCGGCATAGATGGCGCCATCATCATGGGCACGGGTATGCAGCCGAAGCACAGAGTTATTTTTGGCTGGCTGTTGGCGACGGTCGCAGGCATTCTGAGGGGACCGAAGTATGTGTGTAAGAATTTTGACAGAATGTCCCTCGGTACTTATAATAAGAAATTTAATGTTCCCGGAGATTCCGGCAGCTGGATATCTGCAAATCCGGAGAATGTGAAGGCTTTCAAAGCGGATCCTCTGTGTAATTTTGTTTTTACGGCGAATGGATTTCAGACATTGATGCGGCTGATCTGGAATTTGTATGACACGGAGAAATTAAAAAAGATGCCGAAGGATCTTCCTGTTCTTTTTGTGTCCGGCAAGGACGATCCGGTGGGAGATTATGGAGAGAGTGTAGAGAAGGTTTTTCACTCCTTTGAGGAGCTGGGAATGGAACAGGTGCAGCTAAAGCTCTATCCCGGCGACAGGCATGAGATTTTAAACGAGGCGGACAGGGAGGACGTCTACGGGGATATTTATCGGTTTATCCTGCAGAAGATCACTTGATCCCGGAGAACCAACCGGTAAAGCCGTTTTGGCAATATGAGGAGAAATTATGAAAAAAATTTTAGGTCTGCTGTGCTTTGCGGCGATTCTGGCGGCAGCGTATCTGTCTTTCATGCAGTTCCGTGAAGGGGGAGCGCCGACTGCGGATGCTATTGAATCAGAGGCAGGGGAAATCGTAGATCAGGTGAAGGGGATGTACCAAGAGTATGGAGCGGCAGCATTGGAGCAGGCGGATGAGAAATTGGAGAATGCCGTGGAACAGGCTGACGAGGCGATAGGGGAAGCGGTGGAAAGCGCGGTGGAGGGCGCTAAACAGGGATTTATTCAGAGCATCAAGGAAAGTGTGACGAGCTTTTTTGATGACTTGACCTCTTCCTAAAACAAAAATTGGCAGGGAATGTTTTTACAACTCCTGAACATACTAGGCATTGTTAGCAAAGAAATGCTTTGATATGGAGGAGAATTATGAAAATAGCATTTTTCAGCACGAAACCCTATGACAGGATCTGGTTTGAACCAATGGGAAAAGACTATGGTTTCTCGATTCACTTCTATGAGGTGCCTTTTCGGGAGGAGACGGTCTTTTTGGCGAAAGGCTTTGATGCTGTCTGTATTTTTGTAAATGATTACGTGAATGCTGCGATGATCCAACAGCTTTACGATATGAAGGTGAAGGCTATCCTTCTGCGGAGTGCCGGTTTCAATCATGTGGATGTGCGGGCTGCGGAGGATAAAATACAGGTTTTGCGTGTGCCCAGCTATTCGCCGGAGGCGGTGGCGGAGTTTGCCATGACGATGTTGATGACTGTAAATCGACATACGCACAGGGCTTACAGCAGGACACGGGACTTCAATATGAGCCTGAACGGGCTCATGGGTGTGGATCTCTATCATAAGACCGCCGGCATAGTGGGCACCGGTAAGATCGGACAGGCTATGATCCGCATCTGCAACGGATTTGGCATGGAGGTACTAGCCTATGATCCTTATCCGAATCAATCACTGGAGGTGGAGTATGTATCCGTAGAGGAGCTGATGAAGCGGTCGGATATCATTTCCCTGCACTGTCCTTTGACCTCCGAGACAAAGCATCTGATCAATGCGGATACTATTCGCAAAATGCGTGACGGCGTATATCTGGTCAACACCTCGCGCGGCGGTCTGATCGACACGGATGCGCTGATCGATGGTCTGGTAGATGGAAAGTTCGGCGGAGTGGGTCTGGATGTGTACGAGGAGGAGGAAGGCATTTTCTATGAGGACAAGTCCAATGAGATCATGCGGGACGAGAATCTGGCGCGGCTGATGACCTTCCCCAATGTGCTGATCACTTCACATATGGGGTTTTTCACCAGAGAGGCTATGCAGGCTATCGCCAAGGTGACGCTGGAAAATGCCTATGCGCTGGAGAATGGCCTGCCGTTGGTCAATAAGGTGGGGAGCGAGGCGGCGAAGTAGCAGACTTGTAATTTTGTCAAAAGTAAGATAAAATGATATAAGACATATTTTTCGATACGATAGCAAGGAGCCGCGGATTATTTTGGGGATGCCGTACCAGATCAGAAGTGCATACCGGGAGGATTGGGAGGAAGCCATGTCGTTGGCGTGGCGGACTTTTTTGCAGTTTGAGGCGGACGACTACTCTCCTGAGGGCGTGAAAAATTTCGAGAACTTTATCACGGATACGACTCTCTACAGAATGTTTGTTATGGGAGCATATCAGATGTTTGTGGCGTTGGATGGAGAGAAGATCGTAGGCATGATCACGCTTCGGAATATGACACACATCTCTTTGCTGTTTGTGGACGAAAGATACCATAGGCAGGGGATAGGCCGTGCGCTTATGCAGTATCTGGAGAATTATCTTCTGACGGAGCTGCAGGCTTCCCGTGTGACGGTAGATTCTTCTCCCTATGGAGTGGATTTTTATCATCGGCTGGGTTTCAGGGATCTGCATCCGGCCCAAAAGAGGGACGGGATTATCTATACGCCGATGGAGTTTGTGCTGTGAGAAATTAGAATGAGGAAATTTTATGGAGTATATTAAGAGTAAAGATATTTATCTGTTGATGCGGGATATCCTGAAACTGATCAATCCCACCCTGATGGAACATGGATCCAGGGTGGCGTACATAGTATATAAGATGCTGCAGGAGGAAAACCGCTACGAGGAGTTTGAGCTGGCGGATATTGTCATGGTGGCGACGATGCATGATATCGGTGCATATAAGACGGAGCAGACCAGGATCAATGATATGCTGCAGTATGAGACCAGAGAAAGTATGGCCCATTCGATTTATGGTCATCTGCTTTTTAAGTATCTTTCTCCCGTGCCGGAGCTGGCGAGGGTGATCATGTATCACTGCCGGGATTATGAGAAGCTGCAGAACGTTGACTATGAATATAAGGATGTGGCAGCATATATCAATATCGCCGAGAAGGTAGATATCTATTCTAATACCATGGGCGCCCAGTTTGATCCGCGTATGTTCCAGAAACAGGCGGGTACAAAGCTCTCTGCGGCAGGTCTGGACCGGTTTTATCAGTGCGATGCAAAATACGGGATGCTGGAAAAACTAAAAAGCGGTGAGTATAAGGAGGAACTGGATCAGATCGCAGAGTACATGATCTTTTCCAATGAGGGTAAAAAAGTATTTCTGGATATGCTGATCTATTGTATGGGATTCTTCAAGGAGAGTATGGTGTTTGATACGGTCACTACGATCTGTATCTGCGAGGAACTTTCGAGCCGATTGTTTTTGCCGGAACATGAGAAGGAAATGATCTACTATGCGGCACTGCTCCATGATCTGGGTATGATCGGTATCTCCAAGGATGTTATAACGGCTCCCCGGAAGCTGAAACCGGAGGAGGTCAAGCACGTTCGCACTCATGTGGCGATAACGGAGGAGAAGCTGAAAGGAAAGATGGACGGTGAAGTGGTGAATATCGCGTTGGCGCACCATGAGAGAGGAGATGGAAGCGGTTATCCGCAGCGGCTGAACGAGCAGAAGATATCTCTCCAGCAGGGGGTGCTGCAGGTGGCGGATGCGGTCAGCGCTCTGGTAAATAAAAGGAGCTACAGAGATGCTTTCCCGAAGCAGCAGGTTCTTCAATTCCTGGCGGAAGAGGTGAACAGGAAACGCTTTAAGAAATCGATAGTTAAGGTGCTCGCTGATTCTTACGATGAGATCATGGTACGTGTGAAAGAAGAGTCGTCCAGGATCCTGAAGATGTATCAGACATTGAATATGCAATATCAGCAGGTGAGTACGAAATATAAAATCTAAAATATTTCATAGTTTTACTTTTTTTGATATTTTTATGGATTTTGACACTCTACTGTACTATAATAGTAATCGTGGCAGTAGTGGCTGCGACAGAAAAATGAGTGCCTGTGGAGAAACGGATGGGTAAGTTTTTTGATATGGACAGCCCGGTCATGCGGGCGTTAAATCGCGTGGCAGATTTGATGATCCTGAATTTCCTGATGATAATCTGCTGTATCCCGATCATAACAGCGGGGACAGCATTTACAGCGATGCATTATGTATTGCTTAAGATCGTCCGTGGTGAAGAGGGGTATCTTATCAGAGGTTTTTTTAAATCTTTTAAGGTAAATTTTAAGCAGGCGACTCTGATATGGCTTTTAATGCTTTTGGTTGTGGCGGTTTATGTGGGAGATTGTCTGATCTTCAACTACTCGGGGATGGAATTTCCCAAAGCGCTGATGATCGCTGTGGTGGTAGTGGCGATACTGCTTTTGATGATGGCGGTTTATGTATTCCCGTTACAGGCTCGTTTTGAAAATTCGATAAAAAACACATTGAAGAATGCGTTGATATTGGCGTTTGCCAATCTGCCCAAAACGATTTTGATGCTGGTATGCTATGCGATACCTCTTGTGATCGGCTATTTTTCGGATTATGCCCTTATCTTTATCTTTATGTTTGGTATCTCGGCACCGGCCTATGCGGCGGCGTACTTGTACAGCGGTATTTTTAAAAAACTGGAACCGGAATCGGAGGCGATAGCGTCTGATTTGGATTTCTCTCTGAAAATTGAAGAGGAGAGTGAGGAAAACGATGGATAATCAGAACAAGTCAAGTGTACTACAGTGGCTTCTTCCGACAGGCATCATGCTGGTGGTTGTTGTAATTATGCTGTTACGGTTTTGGACAAAAAGTGGTACGGAATCGGAGAATACTGTCTTTAGGACATTGATTTCATCGGCAGAGACTTATGCGAGCGGCTTTCTGCATGAACTGGAGAAGGTGGGAAAGGCAGGAGAGCCGATCAGTGTATTGCTTGGGGATGAAGGCGCTGCAGACAGCGCGAGAGTAGCGGAGCTTCTCACGTTGACGGCAGATTGTGCCGATGTGGAGAAGGTTCTCTATAGCGATATCAATGGTGTTGGAATAGATCAAACGGGCGCTTCTCTGGAAATCGGGCAGGAGAGCTGGTTTGAGGCAGTACGTGGCTCGGAAGCCTCCTATATATATGTAGAGGAGGAACAGGCGATCATCGTGGCGGAGCGTGTGAATACTGATAAAGCGCAGGGTTATCTGCTTATGTTCTATCCTCTGAGTAAGTTTTCCAATATGCTCTTGAATTCCGGCTATGATTCCACCAGTTTTCTTGCTATCGTGGATATGAGCGGCGGAATTTTGAGTGCGAGTGGCGCTACGAACAACGTATGTCTGAAAGACGGCAACATTTTGACAACCATCGAAGGAGGAAATCGCGAGGCTGCCAAATCACTTCGCGGCCGTATGAATAACGGCTCCCGTGGAAATGTCTATATAACGATGGATAAACAGAAGCAGCTGTTGACTTTTGTGCCGGTTGGAGCGCCTGGATGGGATATGGTGCTTGGAGTCAGTGAGGCTTATGTGGACAGGCAGATAGGATATCTGCGTAAGAATACCAATAATATGATCGTGTCGCTGCTGCTTGTGATCGTTATATTTTTCTGTACTGTCATGGTTATCAATATTGTGGGTAAGATCCGCAGTAATGAGAAAAAGAAAGAACTGGAGGATAAGGCGGATACGGATCTGCTGACCGGTCTCAATAATAAACTTGCCACAGAGCGCAAGATCAAGGAATATATGGCGAAGCATCCGGATAAGCAGTCCATGATGTTTATTCTTGATATTGATAATTTCAAGAAGATCAATGACACGATGGGCCATGCTTTCGGTGATGAAGTGCTGAGATCTCTGGGAACACAGATCGGGTCGATCTTCCGTGCCACCGATATCATCGGTCGTGTGGGCGGTGATGAGTTTATGGTATTTTTGAAGGACATCCCGAATGATGAGACGATCTTGAAAGAGGCGCGGAAGGTGGAAGAGTTCTTTAAGAACTTCCAGGCGGGAGAATACGTTAAGTATAAAGCCACCGCCAGTATCGGTGTGGCGGTATTCCCTCAGGAAGGCGCGGAATTCGAGGCGCTTTATAAAGCGGCGGACCAGGGTCTGTATAAGGCTAAGAAACGGGGCAAGAACCAGTTGGCATTTTACCGTGACAGAACCCCGGGAGGTCAGGAAGATCCAAAGACAGAGGAGTAGATTGCAGGGACAGCCAAAGAGGCTGTCCTTTTTTCGTAAAATATTTTCGTTAATCGAAGTATTTTGTGCAAAAAAGTAAAAAATATAAGTAAATATATGTAAAATGTATAAAAATTTTAAAAATAAAGGTTGTCAATATGGGAAATGTGTGCTAGACTACAATTACGAAAACGTTTAAGCAAGACTTGACGTTTCGAGTTACTGTTATCATTTAATTTTTAAAGGAGGAAATGAAAAAGTGAAAAAGAAAGTAGTAAGCATTTTACTGGCAACAGCTATGGTAGCTACATTAGCTGGCTGTGGCGGCGGCAGCGATCCCGCACCTGCGGCAGAGGCACCCGCAGCAGAGGAGGCAGCACCTGCAGCAGAGGAAGCACCTGCAGCAGAGGAGGAGGCACCTGCAGCAGAGGAAGCAGCTCCTGCAGCAAGCGGAGATCTGGCTTACAGCGGCAACATCTCCATCATGCACTTCTCTACATCTGAGGAGTCTGAGGGTAACGGTGGTTCCGATGGTTTCAGAACCTGCCTTGCACAGTGGCAGAGTGACCACGGCAGCATCACGCTGGATGAGGAAGTTCTGGCGAACGACGACTACAAGACACAGATCGCTACTCGTGCAGCAGCAGACGATCTTCCGGATGTGTTCCTGCTTCAGGGTATGAACACCATCAGCTGGGCAAATCAGGGTCTTGTGTATGATATGACAGATTCTATTAAGAATTCTCCTTACGCAAGCCAGTACACCATGGATTATCTGGTACCTTTCACGGCAGACGGTAAGTACTATGCATATCCTGCTCTGACAGGTGGTACCTGTACTGTAGTAATCTACGATTCCGCTATGTGGGAAGAGGCAGGTTTCAGTTCTTTCCCCACAACTTGGGCTGACGTAGAGAAAGCTGCTGAGTACTTCGGCGGTCAGGGTATCGACACTATCGCATTTGGTAATGGTGGTCAGTGGCAGTTGAATTCCGACTTTGTATCCTGTCTTGGTTATCAGTATACTGGTACAGAGTGGTTCTCTGACATCATTGCAGGCAAGGGTGATTTTGAAGATCCCAGCTTCGTGGCAGCTCTGACAGAGACACAGCGTCTCTTCCATGACACCAGCATCTTCAACAAAGACTTCAACGCAGTTACAAATGAGGATGCTCGTGAGTACTACATCTCCGGTGATGCAGCAGCGTTCATCGGCGGTAACTGGGATGCTTCCTACATCCAGGCTACTCTGGAAGGTGATCCTAAGAAGGATACCACTAAGTTCGCAGTACTTCCTCAGGCAGCAGACGCTACCAAGTATGAGAAGTTCCAGAACATCGGTCTTGGTTATGGTATGGCAATCAGCTCTAAGGTAGCTTCCGATCCTGACAAGCTTGCAGCATGTATCGACCTTTGCCAGTATCTGACAGGTCCTGCATTCTCCGAGTATGTAGGCGCTAACTATGCACTGGCTGGTTTCTGCAGCTCTGATGTGGATCTCTCCGCATTTGATCAGTATACACAGGATTTCTACAACTTCTCCTATGTGGACAACAAGGGCTGTGAGATTTACGACTCTTATGTAGACGGTTCCGTTTGGTCTGTACTGAACACCGAGATGCAGGAAATGGTAAACGGTGACAAAGATCCCGCAACCGTAGCTGCTGATACGCAGGCTGCATACAAGACCTACTTGGGACAGTAGAGAGGATTATTGTAATATAGGTAATACCGCCTGGGGATGTTCCCCGGGCGGCACTTTACCGAAAGACGTTTCATTACAGCGAAGCGGCAGAGATGGTCTTCGTTTCGCTTTTGGGGTACATCTGGAAGATCAGAACTAAAAAGGAAATGGGGGCGATTTTATGCTGAAATCTATTAAACCAAAAGGAT
>CAZUZZ010000005.1:0-3941 GCA_964625055.1 uncultured Bacteroides sp.
AAAAAAGTAATCTTTCTCAACAATGTATTAAGTCCATTAAATAAATTGTTTTTTAAAATATTTGCTAAAAAATTAGGCTGTAAAGGATCACTTAATGATAAGCCATATCAAAATTATGTTATAAGATAATCAATTAAATACTGCGTACAATTTCCATCCGCACAATATACTCAGTCGTCCCCGGCTCCAACTGTCGTTCTTTCGTCAGGACAAAACCATGTCTTTCATAAAAGCGGATCGCTCCCGTGTTTTTCTCTAATACGAAGAGAGATTTTGCCTGGCACTTCTGAATCGCAAAGTCGATCAAACAGGCCCCGATGCCCTGATTTTGAAAAAAGGAGTCTATATAGAGTTCCTGTATTTGGCCGTTTTCTACATGGAGCACGCCTTTTACAAACTCATCGTCAAATACCCAGATGGGTTCCAGCAGTTCAGGCGTTTTCAGATATTCCTGTGCCAGGGGAAGCACCTGTATCTCTCCGAAGGAAACCTTATCATTTTGGAAAATGGGACGGTAGTTCATTCTTTTGGTAAAGACCAGTATTTCCGCGATTCTTGATACGTCCTCTATAGTTGCTTTTCTGATGTGGTTCATGGGTATCTCCTGTAAACGTTATAGGTCTAATTTCATATAAATAGAGGCTTCCATGGGGCTGTTATTATAGCTCTCAATTTCATAAAAGCCAAATGTCTTATACATATGTATGGCGCTTTCCAGGAAGGGCAGTGTATCTAAGAGCATATGGGAATATCCGATTTCTCTGGCATCTTCAATGATTTTTTGCACCAGTATGTTACCGATATGCTGTCCTCTGAACTGCGGTCTGACATAGAGCCGTTTCATTTCACAGTTTTCTTCATCGATTTTTCGAAGGCCGATACATCCGGCAAGAGCATTGTCGCAATAGACTAAATATAATCTGCCATGAGGAAGACCATACTTTATATCCAGATGCCGTAGTTCTTCGTCGTAGTTTTGCAGACTCAGATATTCCTTGAAGATACTGTCGCCTTCGATCAGCATATTCGTATATTCAGAAAATAAAGTTTCTACCGCCTGTGCATTATCATAGGCAGGTTCTAGTCTAAGTTCCATTTTAATCCTCCTAAGCTTTATCATATCATATTTTCTCCTGAAAGTAATATCGGAAACAGCACGCAGATATCAAGAAAAGAAAAACAGAACAAATGTTCTAAAAGTGATTGCACTTAGGAGAAATGTGTGGTAAGATACTGGTACGAACAAATGTTCTGCTTACTTTGTAAAAAGATGCTACAGTGTAGTAACCCAAATTGAGCGCGCGGGCGCTCGATAGGAGATTGCCATGGAGCTTCGAATCGCACCGCAGATGTCGGTCCTGGAAAAATTGAAAATACTTGGGGACGCAGCGAAATATGATGTATCCTGCAGCTCCAGTGGTTCTTCGCGCAAAAACGACGGGCAGGGCATCGGGAATACTGTAAAGGTAGGTCTGTGTCACAGCTTTGCGGCGGACGGTCGCTGTATTTCCCTGTTAAAAATTCTGTTTACCAACGAGTGTATCTATGACTGCCGATACTGTGTCAACCGCTGTTCTAACGATGTGCCCAGAGCTTCCTTTACGCCGGACGAGGTGTGTGAGCTGACCATGGAATTTTACAGACGTAATTATATAGAAGGTCTGTTTTTAAGCTCCGGGATTCTCTACAGCCCGAATTACACCATGGAGCTGATCTGTGAGACGGTACACAGGCTACGGACATTGCATAGGTTTCAGGGATATATTCACATTAAGGCGATCCCCGGGGCGGATCCGCTGTTGATCCAGCGGGCAGGCTATCTGGCAGATCGCATGAGTGTGAATCTGGAGATGGCTACGGCGGAGGGGCTTCGGGCGATCGCGCCCAACAAGCACCGCAAGAATATCCTTACGCCCATGCGTCAGATTCAAAACGGCATCACTGCCAATAAGAACGAGCTTACCTTATATAAACACGCGCCCCATTTCTGTGAGGCGGGACAGTCCACGCAGATGGTGATTGGCGCTCTGCCGGAGAGCGACTATCAGATCATGTCGGTGGCGGAGAATCTTTATGATAAATTCTCCCTGAAGCGGGTATACTATTCGGCCTTTGTGAACGTGAACGAGGACAGAGATCTGCCGGCGCTGGTGGGAGGGCCGCCCCTTCTGCGGGAGCACAGGCTGTATCAGGCGGACTGGCTGCTTCGGTTTTATGATTTTAAAGTGGATGAGCTGTTGACGGAGGACCGGCCTAATTTTAATACTGCCATAGATCCCAAGGCGGATTGGGCGGTGCGGCATCTGGAGCAGTTTCCGGTGGAGATCAACCGCGCGGATTACCGGATGCTGCTGCGAATCCCCGGTGTGGGTGTCAAGAGCGCCAGACGGATTGTAGCGGCCAGGCGGTTTGGCAATCTGACCTTTGATGATTTAAAGAAGATTGGCGTGGTGCTGAAACGGGCGCTTTACTTTATCACCTGTAACGGCAGGATGATGTATCCGACTAAGCTGGAGGAGGGGTATATCGTGCGGAATCTGACCTATCAGAATCAGATGGGCAGGGGAGAGAAGCTGCCGTTTCTGACAGATGGCACCAGTTATCGGCAGCTATCAATGTTCGATGATATAGACGTAAACGTTCAAAGGTGTGTGTGAAACAGGGCTAAGAGGCATTTATTATGGAAGAAAAATATTTAATCTGTGAGGATTCGCTGGAAGGGATTTTCACGGGAATTTATGAAGCTTATGCCTTGCGGGAAGGGCATGAGCGGGTGCATATTCAGATCGGCGAGGAAGAAAATTTACGATTATTTGCTCATTATATGCATATTTCTCCTGATCCGGTAAAAACTGATAAAGTAGCGGAAACGCTTAAGAAGCGTCTGGGGGAAAGCGTGTATCACGCTCTGTGCCGCGCGGCGGCTTCCTGTCACATGGACAAAGGAGAAGCAGTCTATAAGACGGTGGTGGATGCGCTCACGGCGGGCAGCGGCAGGCGCGTGATGGAGAATCTGAGAAATCCTCATGTGACGAGATGCTTTGAGCTGGCGCGCTTTACAGCCAACGAAGCCCATCTGGAGACAGAATTTCTCCGTTTTCAGGAGCTTGCGCCGACCGGAGCGTCAGAGCAGAGAGTTCTCTTCTCCAAAATCGGACCGAAGAACAATGTGGTGTCTTTTATCATGCCTCACTTTGCCGACAGACTGAGCATAGAAAACTTTATGATCTATGACGAGAACAGAAAGCTTTTCGGTGTTCATCCGGCCAGTGAGATGTGGTATCTGGTATCGGCGGGAGAGGACTTTGTCCTGCAGGAGCTTAGCTGGTCAGAGACAGAGGAGCGCTACCAGGAATTATTCCGGGCGTTTCACAAAACGATTGGGATCAAGTCTCGGGAAAACAAGGCGTTACAGAGACAGATGTGCGCTTATCGTTACCAAGATTATATGGTGGAATTTGAGCAAAAGGGATAAAAAAGGGCTGGAAATAGTTGGTAAAACCGCAGATAATAGGCAAATTACACAAAAAATAATTTGAAACCCAAACTAATTATGTAAAGTTGTTGGTAAATGGGAAAATTGTACTATTTTAGGAACAAAAAAGCCTCTTTACAAACAAAAATAATAGTGTATAATCTACTCAAATGAGGAGCTTGAAAACGTTTTTCTATGTGTGCCTTTTGCATACATAAGGATGGAAAAGGAAGGTGATAATGATGCAACACAAGATCAAACTTAGGCCGGATGAGGTAAAAGACTTTGTGGCCGCAGCAACCAGGTGCGAATGTGATGTGGATATCTCCTACAATAGCTTTATCGTGGATGCGAAATCCATCATTGGCGTGTTAGGGCTTAATTTCAATCAGATTTTAACCGTTGCTTATAATGGCTACGACGCTGACTTTGAGAGACATCTCAGAAAGTGGGCGGTAGCAGTATA
>CAZUZZ010000005.1:4041-21880 GCA_964625055.1 uncultured Bacteroides sp.
AGCCTGGTAGAATTTATTCTGCGCTCCGGCGATATTGACAATCGAAAAGCGGTATCCGGAGAAAATGCCATGCAGGAGGGCGGGCGGATCCACCGCATGATCCAGCGGCGTATGGGGCCGGAATACCGGGCGGAGGTGTCCCTTCGGCATATTTACGATGCGGGGGAATATGAGATCGTGGTGGAGGGCCGTGCCGACGGCATTATCACGGAGGCGGAAGGAGTCACCATAGATGAGATCAAGGGGACTTTCCATGATCTGAAAAAGATGAAGGGGCCGGTGGCGGTACATCTGGCACAGGCAAAATGCTATGCCGCTATTTATCTGGAGAAAGAGAAGCTTACAACGATCCGGGTGCGCATGACCTACTGCCACATGGAGACGGAGGAGATACGGTATTTTTACGAGGAATACACGCGCACAGAACTGGAGGAATGGTTTGGGGATCTGATGCGGCAATATCGTAAGTGGGCAGATTACAGCTTTCAGTGGCAGCAGGTCAGACAGGCGTCGATCAAGGAGATGGCGTTTCCCTTTCCTTATCGGGACGGACAGAAGGATCTGGTGACCTATGTCTATCAGACGATCTATCATAAGCGGAAACTTTTTATAGAGGCGCCCACGGGGGTGGGCAAGACGATCTCCACGGTCTTTCCTGCTGTGAAGGCTATGGGGGAGGGACTCTGTGAGAAGATTTTTTATCTGACGGCGAAGACGATCACCAGAACTGTGGCGGACGATACCATTACCCTGCTCCGGGAGCAGGGACTCAAGCTAAAGAGTGTTATATTGACTGCTAAGGACAAAATATGCTTTATGGAGGAGGCAGATTGCAATCCGGTCAATTGTCCTTATGCGAAGGGGCATTATGACCGTATCAATGAGGCCATGTATGACCTATTGACTCATGTGGACAATTACACCAGAGAGCAGATAGAGGAGTATGCCGGGAAGCATCAGGTCTGCCCTTTTGAACTGTGTCTGGACATGAGCCTGTTTACCGATGCGGTCATTTGCGATTATAACTATCTCTTTGATCCTCATGTGTATCTGCGGCGCTTTTTTGCGGAGGGCGTACAGGGCGAGTATATTTTTCTGGTGGATGAGGCCCATAATCTGGTGGAGCGGGGCAGGGATATGTATAGCGCCGTACTGCGCAAGGAGACCTTTCTGGAGGTCAAAAAGCTTGTGAAGGCTTACGATGAACGGATCGCCGGGAATCTGGATAAATGCAGTCGGGAAATGCTTGTCTTAAAAAGAGAGTGTGAGGGATGCCGTGTAGTAGAGCAGATTGACTCGTTCGTTCGGGCACTCATGCGGCTGGGATCGGCGATCGAGGATTATCTGGAGGATCACGAGGACAGTCCCGTGCGGAGCGATATTTTGTCTTTCTATTTTGAAGTCTCTCATTTTCTGGAGATGTATGAGCTGGCGGACGAAAACTATGTGACCTATTCGGAGCTGCAGGAGGGCGGCTGCTTTATTGTAAAGCTTTTCTGTGTCAATCCGGCAGGCAATCTGAGAAACTGTATGCTGAGAGGACGAAGCACCATCCTGTTCTCGGCGACCCTTTTGCCGATCCAGTATTATAAGACGCTTCTGGGAGCGGAGGAGGGAGACTATGAGGTTTATGCCAAGTCGGTGTTTCGCCCGGATAAGCTGGGGCTTTACATAGGCAGTGATGTGACCAGCCGTTATACCCGCAGGAGTGATGCGGAGTATTATCGGATCGCATCCTATATCCACAATATTATAGAAAAAAGACAGGGAAACTATATGGTATTCTTCCCATCTCATTCCTTTTTACAGAGGGTCTATGAGATCTATCAGGCATATTTTAATGCGGAGGAGACGGTGGAGTGTATCCTGCAGGAAAATTATATGAACGAGGAGGCGAGAGAAGTCTTCTTAAACCGTTTCCGGGGAAATGAGGACTGTGATCTGCAAAGCATCATTCAGATGGAGATTGAGATGGAGGAGGAACGAAGCCTTCTGGGATTTTGTGTGATGGGCGGTATCTTTAGCGAGGGGATCGACCTAAAGAATGACAGTCTGATCGGAGCGGTCATTGTGGGGACGGGACTTCCTCAGGTCTGTAACGAGAGGGAAATCCTGAAAAAATATTTTGACGGCTGGGGAGAAAACGGCTTCGACTATGCCTATCGGTATCCGGGCATGAATAAGGTGCTGCAGGCGGCGGGCCGGGTGATCCGTACCGTGGATGATTTCGGGATTGTGGCCCTGTTGGATGAACGGTTTCTAAGTCCCTCTTATCAGAGACTTTTTCCGAGAGAGTGGAAGGATCGGGCGGTCGTAACAGTTGACCAAATAGGTCGAAAGGTGGAACGCTTTTGGGATGAATGGCTCTAAAATATGTGCTTTTTCACGCTATCTGAACAAGTCAACAGAAAAATAGACGGCAAATCCGAAAAGGGAACAAGCTATGTGGATTGACTTTAAACGTCAAGGGCTAAAATGGAATTGACCGAATGGAGACAGAAGGTTACAGGATCGGTCAATTTTATTTTGGCAAATCGACACTCTCTGACAAGAAGATGTTAGAAAAAACCGAAAATGACAGACAGCTTGTCTTAAAGTGCGACGGCATACGACGTGAAGTGACGGTGCTGTCAATGTGGATAACTTTGTGGAAATTGAGGATTTCTCGGCATTTTTGAGTTCATTTTAAAAAAAATGAAAAGAAAAATTGTGGAAAAGTCGATAAACGGATTTTAGTTTATTTAAAGAGAAACCTGTTTGGTCAATTTGTGTGGAGGGAGGATCCGGAGAAGCGGTTTGACGTAGAATGGCAAATAGTGGTATACTGATGCTTGGTAAACTACAAGATATAGAGGCTGTACCGGGGAAGCGGATGTCTGCTTCGGAGCCGTCTCGGAATGGAGGAAGTTATGTGGGCATTTGAGAGTGTATTTTATCAGATATATCCGTTGGGGTTCTGTGGGGCGCCCTTTGAGAACGATGGCAGGCTGGAGCATCGGATCTTAAAGGTGAACGATTGGATCCCGCATATGAAGAAGCTGGGAATAGATGCGATCTATTTTTCCCCGGTGTTTGAGTCGGACACCCACGGCTACAATACGAGGGATTACCATACCATCGACTGCCGGCTGGGTACCAATGAGGATTTTAAGGAGGTATGTAAGAATCTCCATGACAATGGGATCAAGGTAGTGCTGGACGGCGTGTTCAATCATGTGGGCAGAGGCTTCTGGGCTTTTCAGGATGTGTTGAAGAACCGGGAGAATTCTCCTTATTTAAGCTGGTTTAATATTAACCTGGGTGGGAATTCTAATTATAATGACGGTCTCTGGTATGAAGGCTGGGAGGGCAACTATGATCTGGTAAAGATCAATCTGCGCCATGGGGATGTGATCAACCACATTCTGGACAGTGTGAAGGGCTGGGTGGAAGAGTTTGATATCGACGGCCTGCGGCTGGATGTGGCATATTGTCTGGATCATGATTTTGTGAGAAGGCTCAGGGCCTTCACGGATAGTCTCAAGCCCGATTTTTATCTGCTGGGAGAGATGCTGCACGGCGATTATAATCAGATGGTCAATGACCAGATGCTGCACTCCGCTACAAACTATGAGTGCTATAAGGGACTCTTTTCCAGTTTTAACAGTATGAATATGTTTGAGATCAACCATTCTCTGCTTCGGCAGTTCGGTCCGGAGAACTGGTGTCTCTACCGGGGTAAGCATATGCTCTCCTTTGTGGACAATCACGATGTGAGCCGTATCGCCAGCAATCTGACCAATGAAAAGCACCTGCCGCTGATCTATGCGCTGTGCTTTGGTATGCCGGGCATTCCCTGTGTGTACTACGGCAGTGAGTGGGGAGCGAAAGCGAATAAGAGCGAGGGTGATCCGGCGTTACGAGCCTGCTTCGAGGCTCCGGAATGGAATGAGCTGAGCGACTGGATCAATCATCTGGCTGAGGCAAAGAAAACCTCCAAGGCATTGAACTATGGTGACTTCAAATCTGTGGTGCTCACGAACAAGCAGTGTATCTTTGAGCGCAAGTGTGACGACGAGAGGGTGCTTGTGGCGGTCAATGCGGACGGGGAAAGCTACACGGCGCATTTTGATGCCGGCTGTGGCACGGCGGTGGATCTGATCACCGGCAAGCCTCACGACTTTGGCGGCGGAAGTGAGCTGCCTCCCTACAGTGCATATTTCTGGAAGATGGAAAGATAGGAGGCTTCATGCGGAATAAACTGGAGAAACGGTATTGGATTCCGGGAGTGCTTTTGCTTTTGTGGATGGGCATTTTTGCATTTCTGAACGGGAACTGTCAGTCTTTCTGGGCAGATGAGATAGCATCCGTCGGCTTTATTCGGAATGGACTCAGCCTGTCAGAGGTGCTGAATACCTATCTGTATGTGGAAAACAATCTGCCGCTCTATCCGTTGATCTTGTATGTGGTGTACCGGATCATGCCTTACGGGGAACAGTTTTTGCTGATTCCCTCTATTCTGTTTTGTATGGCGGGCATTGTGGTGCTGGCAATGACTGCAGTCCGCCTGAAAGGAAAAAGAGCAGGGTTCCTGACTCTTTGTCTGGGAGCGTCCTCAGGAGTTCTGATCTGGCAGGCGGCCTGGGAGATTCGGTGCTATGGGCTGGCCTTTCTTCTTTCATCTCTCGTGCTGTACAGTTTCGTGATGAAGTTTTTGCGGGGCAGCAGGAAAGATATGGTTTTGTGGAGCGTGTCGCTGGCCCTCTTTTTCTGGACGCACTGGTTTGCCTTCATTCTGCTTGCATTTTATGGACTGGTGGATCTGGCGCTGGTGATCGGTCGGAAAATATCCTGGAAACATCTGATCTGCTGGGTGCCGGGATGCCTTTTGTATTTTCCGTGGCTGCTTGCATCCCTGTATTATAAAAACAGTGGTCTGGAGGATTATTGGAGCCAGACGCCCGGATTTAAAAATATGGCGTGGACGGTTCTGTTTTATCTGGACGGGAACCATTTGCTGTGGTATCTGTGCCTGTTGACGGGAGCCGGACTTTTGTTTTTTGCGGCTGCCCGGTTTGGAAAGCCGGCTTCGGAGGAGAAGACAGTAAGTCTGCTCAGAGCTTTTTGCGTGACCGCGATAGTCTGGATGATCGGCGTTGTCTTTGTGTACAGCCGCTATCTGTATCCTGAGGGTGGTCTCTATGTGGAGAGATACTTTACGGTGATTCAGCCGCATATTTTGCTGATCACTGCGTTGGGATTCAGCTTCCTTCTGGACGCGGCGGATCATGCGGCAGAGGATGAGCGGCAGAAGGAAAGAAGGATCTTTCGGCTGGGCGCCTGGGTGGTGCGGGCCGTTGTAGTTCTGCTTCTTGTGTTTAGTTTTCTGTCGGCTTACAGAAATCAGTATGTGGCGATCAGAAAACCCTTTGAGACTTACCGCGAGGCGGCTGATTATCTGGTGCAGGAGGAAGGGATCTGGGAGGAATCCTCCCTGTTTACGGCATCCAACCGCTTTTGTATGCTGGATGGCTTCGTTCACTACTATTTTGAGAAGCGGGGGTATGAACCGCCGGCAAACATAGTGGGGAGCATGGTGCTTAGCCCGCAGGAGACCCGATTTTATGTGGATTACAGCAGCCTGACGGAGGAGGAGCTGCTCTCCTATGACAGAATATACTGTCTCAGGATCCATATGGCGGTGGACGAGACATTGCAGGATTTTCTGGAGATGCACTATCACCTGGTGGAAGAACAGGAAGAGCATGGCCTTGAGATCTGGGAGCGGAATGATGTGAAAAAGTAAAAATGAGCTGTTGACAAACCTTATCCCGTGTATTAAGATAGCAAAAGTATCATACTTAATCATATTAAGGAAAATCAAGGAAAGGAGGTAGTATCATGTTTATCAATCGGTTTTATAAAATGGCTGGAAACGACAGACAATCAAAGAGAAATATGTTACGTGAAATTACCTCCGCATATACAGATATCGGTTGGAACGAAGGATGTTGACTCGTTTAGTCGATAAAAGGATATGTTGGGCTTTTAGAGTATTTAAGGGCTGTGGTAATTTTACCACAGCCCTTTTTGCGCGTATAAGCATCTCGAGTCTGCTTATACGCAGCAGAGTGGAGGCAAGGAGAAAACAATATGAAAAAGATATCGGGTTATTTATGGGAGTATCGGCTTTCTTATCTGGGAGCCGTGCTGTCCCTTTTGATCGCAGTCACACTTGATATGCTCTCGCCCAGACTGATGGCGCGGGTGGTGGACGATGTCATAGTGGGCGGCAATATAGGGAAACTGCCGGCCTTGCTTCTGGGATTTCTGGGAATCGGTCTGGGGAGGTGCATCTTTCAGTATACGAAGGAATACACCTTTGACAAGAACGGCGCCAAGATCTCGGGAGATATGCGGCGGGATCTGTTTCATCACGTGCAGGGACTGTCGGCGGATTTCTTTGACAGGACAAACACGGGTGAGCTGATGGCCCGCGTCAAGGAAGATGTTGACCGTATCTGGGATGCGTTGGGCTATGTCGGGATGTTGCTGATCGAAGTGATCTACCACACGGCCATCACGCTGACCAGTATGTATCTGCTCAACTGGCGGATGGCCATTATTCCTACCGCTGCCATGATCCTGTGCGGCTCCTTTGCAGTCATTATGGAGCGGAAGCTGGGGCAGGTCTACGAGGAGATCAGCGAAGAGAACGCGGCTTTAAATACAGTGGCGGAGGAGAATCTGGCAGGTGTGCGCACGGTCAAAGCGTTTGCCAGAGAAAAATTTGAGATCGGCAAATTCCTTTCACACAATAAGAGGTACTATGAACTGAATATGGAGCAGTCTAAAGTCTTTGTAAGATACTACCCCTGCTTTACCGTTGTGACCAGGGTACTTCCACTATTGACCGTATTGGTCGGCGGAAAACTTGTCATAGACGGCGGAATGACATTGGGTCAGTTGACGGCTTTTGTGGAGTATTCCGGCAGCATTGTATGGCCTATGGAGATGTTGGGGTGGCTGACGAACAGCTTCTCTGCGGCAGTGGCATCCAACAAAAAGGTTCGGAAGCTCTATGAGGAGAAGCCCACCGTCACGGAAGTGACTGAACCGGTCAAACTTGAAAAGGTACGCGGAAAAGTATGTTTTGACCATGTTTCCTTTCACAAGGCGGATCAATATGAGATCCTCCACGATATTTCCTTTACGGTGGAGGCAGGCAAGACTTTAGGGATCATGGGAGCGACCGGAGCGGGCAAGACTTCCATCGTGCAGCTTTTACAGCGGATGTATGACGCCACGGACGGCGCGGTCTATCTGGACGACGTGGATATCAGAAAGCTTTCCCTGAGGCAGCTTCGCACGAGCATCAGCTATGTGATGCAGGATGTATTCCTCTTTTCGGATACCATTCAGGAGAATATCAAGCTGGGAAAAAAGGCATACATAGATTTCAAGACGGTCAGACGGGCTTCCACGCAGGCACAGGCGAGCGGGTTTATCGAGCGCATGGAGAACCGGTATGACACGGTCATCGGCGAGCGGGGCGTGGGGCTTTCCGGAGGACAAAAGCAGCGGATCAGCATTGCCAGAGCGCTTGCCAAAAAGGATCCGATTCTGGTGATGGATGACTCCACTTCCGCGCTCGACATGGAGACGGAGCACCTGATCCAGCAGACCCTGAAGACACTTGAAAATACGACGAAGATCATCATTGCGCACAGGATCAGCGCAGTGCGTAATGCGGATGAGATTCTGGTCCTTGCAGACGGAGCGATCGCAGAGCGGGGCACGCACGAGACGCTCCTCGCAAAGCGGGGACTCTACTATGAGACTTATCTGTCCCAGTACGGGGAATATAAGGGAGGTGAGAACAATGTCCTTCAATTCGTATAAGGACGACGAGGTCAGCACGGAGCGGAGTAAGGCGCAGACGTTAAAACGCCTCTTCTCCTATCTGCTCGCCTACAGGTGGCAGATCATTCTGGTGCTCCTCATCATGGGCTACGGCGTCGCGGTGAGTCTGGTGAATCCGCTGATCATAGAATCAGCAATGGATGACTACATCAGTCAGGGCAATCTGCACGGGCTCTATCGGCTCCTCCTTTTCGCACTTGCCATCAACCTGTTTCTGGTGGTCACGGTGAAGCTGCGGATGTATATTATGGCGAAGGTCTGCAACCAGATACTGCTCACCATCAGACAGGAGCTTTACACACATATTCAAAAGCTGGATTTTGCCTTTTTTGACAGCCGGCCCACGGGAAAGATTCTCTCCCGCATCATCGGGGATATCAATTCACTAAAGGATGTGCTCTCCAATTTTGTGACCACGTTGATCCCGGATGCGTTGACGGTCTTTGCGGTGGTGACCATTATGGTCGCGAAGAATCCAAAGCTTGCGCTTGCCTCAATGATGACCATTCCCTTTATGACGGCGGGAATCCTTTTTATCCAGATCAAGGCGCACCCGCGCTGGCAGCTTTTCCGCAAGAAGTCCGCGAATTTGAATGCCTTTATTCATGAGGACATGGCGGGTATGCGGATCATCCAGAGCTTTCATGCGCAGGAGGAGACAGAGGGGACCTTTGACGAACTTCTCAAAGAACATCGGGAGAGCTTCAACCACGCGGTGCGCATGAGCGATGCCTTCGGATCGGTGATAGACCTCTCATGGGGGATTGGCTGTATTCTCTTGTACTTTACGGGAATCGTTGTGCTGGGGATGGAAGATGTGAGTGTGGGAACTTTTATCGCCTTTGGGACATACCTCAATATGTTCTGGCAGCCGATTCACAATCTGAGCAGCTTTTATAACCAGCTTGTAACAAACATTGCGGGCGCGGAGCGGATTTTTGAGATTTTGGATACGCCCCCCGCAATCACGGACGATGCGGGTGTGACGGAAATGCTGCCGATTCGTGGTGAGGTGACCTTCGATCATGTGACTTTTTCCTATGACGACAAAGTCAGGGTATTGGATGATGTGAGTTTCCGGATCGGGGAGGGAGAGACCATCGCGCTGGTGGGGCCTACAGGGGCCGGCAAGTCCACCATTGTCAATCTCATCAGTCGTTTCTATGATGTGCAGGAGGGCGTTGTGGCGGTGGACGGGCACGATGTCAGGAAGGTGTCCATCGAGAGCCTGCGCAGACAGATGGGAATCATGACACAGGATAATTTTCTCTTTTCCGGCACCATCCGGGAAAATATCAGGTACGGAAAACTTGACGCGACGGAGGAGGAGATCGTGGCGGCAGCCAAGGCGGTCAATGCCCATGACTTTATTATAAAGCTGGAGAAAGGGTATGATACGGAACTGACGGAGCGCGGCGGCGGTCTCTCCATCGGTCAGAGACAGCTCCTGGCTTTTGCGAGGACCATGGTCTCCGATCCAAAGATATTGATTCTGGATGAGGCCACCTCCAGCATCGACACGAAAACGGAGCTTCTGGTGCAGGAGGGAATCGAGCATCTGCTGGCGGGCAGGACTTCCTTTGTCATTGCGCACAGACTCTCCACCATCCAGAAGGCCGACCGTATTTTTGTGGTGGATGACGGCAGGATCATCGAGGAGGGAAGCGCCGCGGAGCTGATGGCGAAGAAAGGGGTCTACTACCGTCTTTACATGGCCCAGTTTAGCGCTTCTTCTTGACAATACTGAAAAAAGCTTTATAATTTAAGTAAATTGCTTAAAATTAAACTGATGGTAAGCGAGATTTGTAAGCAGCGGGAAGAGGGAATACTATGGCGAAAACAGTGAAGATGGCGGATATCGCTCAGATAATGGGAGTCAGTACAGTAACGGTATCCAAGGCGCTGTCGGATCAGAAGGGCGTCAGCGAAGAACTTCGTGCCAAGATCAAGAAAAAGGCGGAGGAGATGGGGTATAAGACGGCTTCTGCCAGATATAAAGAGCGGACTGAGGCCAATGAAAGCTACACCTTTGGTGTGGTCGTGCCGGATCGTTTTCTGGACAAGTATAAATCTTTCTACTGGAACCTCTATCAGGCGGTGGCAACCGCAGCGGTACAGCGGGGATGCTTTACGATGCTGGAGGTACTGCGGGCGGAAGATGAAGATCAGCTTGTTATGCCCAAGCTTTTGCAGGAGAAAAGGACAGAGGGCCTGATCCTCATCGGAAAGCTGAAGAAAGAGTATCTGGAGGAGCTGACAAGCCGGATGAATATGCCGTTTCTTCTGCTCGATTTTATGGATCAGAACGGCGCCTACGACGCGGTGGTCTCCAACAGCTATTTCGGAATGTACCGGATGACCAATTATCTTTTCGATATGGGACATCGGGAGATCGGCTTTCTGGGAAACGTCCTCTTTACGGATTCTATCACAGATCGATATTTTGGATATGTGAGATCTCTCTGTGAGCACGGCTTGGAGGTCAGAAAAGACTGGGTGATAGATGACAGGGATCCGGAGACGGGACGGTCAGACGGAGATTTTGCTCATAAACTTCCGAAACAGATGCCGACAGCCTTTGTCTGTAACAATGATGTGGCGGCGGCGATGCTGGTGAACCGGTTGGAGCAGGAGGGCTACCGGGTGCCGGATGACATCTCTGTGGTGGGCTATGATAACTATCAGCCGCCGGGGCTTTGTGATGTACGGATCACCACCTATGAGGTGGATATGCCGGAGATGGCAAGGCAGGCTGTAGCGATCATGATCCGCAAGATCTCGGGAGAACCCTACAAGCGGGGCGAAACCATTGTGAGCGGCAGGATCATTTATAAGGAAAGTGTTAAGGCGCATCATGACTGATGCGTCTTTCTGTATGCCTGAGGTGTCTGGCCGTATTCCTTTTTAAAGAGATTGATGAAATGATTTGTGTTTTCGTAGCCCATCTCCAGAGCAATCTCATGTACCTTTTTTTCCGTGGAGAGAAGCAGATTTTCTGCGGTCTCCAGTCGCTTTCGGTTGAGATATCTGAGCGGCGGCAGGCCGAAAGCCGCGGCATATTCGCGACAGATCCGGTATTTACTCATATGAAAGCGCTTCTCCAGATCGTCCAGTCTGAGAGGGTGTGTGAAAGCGTGATCCAGATAGTGCTTCAGCTCTTTTAGATAAGGAGCGCATTTCTCGGAATCACTTTTCAGATCGTACCCGTCTATAAAGAGTTCCGTCAGCAGATTCGTGATCAGAGCGGCGTCGAAGAGCTTGTTTTCTAAAACCGCGTCGCCGTTACCGGCGAGAAGCTGTTTTAAACTTCTTAAGACGGGCGAAGAGTCATTGACTGATATAGTCATCATATCCTGAAAGGGAACCAGAGATTCATAAACGGTAAAAAGCCCCCCCCCTAGCGTAAAAACGATAAAAGAACTCGGAAATTGATCGAATGTCAGGGTAAAGGCTGCTGAACGGCGATCCAGATAGAGCAGTGTGCCGGGCGTCAGATGTTTTTCTTTGCCCTGCAGCTGCAGCAGCGCGTCGCCTTCTTCTATATAAAGAAGCATCCGGCAGTCCAGGGGCTGGTAGGAGAGAGAAAGGGGATCGCCGATCTCGATGCGGCCGCCGCTTAGGACGGTAGGAAGTCGGCCGAGCGTGCTGTCAAGCAGTTCATAAAAGATGCCCGCAAAATATGTCGGCGGCAGTATATGTTCTGAAGAAGCCGATTTTACGGTAAGTGTCTGCGCGTATTGCGTGGCGAAGTCCATGCGAAATCTCCTTTCCTGCAGGATAAAACCGAAAAACTAATGATTAGCTTGATGATAAGCTAAAAATTAGTCTTCAAATGTTTTGTGTTTTTAGTTTATACCGAATAAAAACAAATTATCTATTGCCAAAATGACTAAAAATAAAAATATAGAATTATGAAAATGGGAAAAAGGAACAAAAAAGGCAATAATATAATATATATAGCAAAAATGATTGATGACTAAAAAATTAAGGTGAGTATACTTAAATTAAAGCTAACAAATTAGCGAAAAGGTTACTGAGAGAACCGAATGAAAAAGGAGGATAACTACATTATGAAATTGAAAAGAGTGTTAGCGCTTACTTTGGCAGCGGCTATGACCTTCTCTCTGACAGCTTGTGGCGGCAGCAGCGATGAGGGAGCTGCACCTGCGGCGGAGAGTGCAGGAAATGATGAAGCAGAGGCTCCGGCACCTGCGGATGAGGCATCTGATGATGCGGCAGAAGCGCCTGCAGCGACAGATTCCGCAGTTCCTACTTATTCTCAGATCAACGTGGGTACGGATTACACGAATCTGACAGCGTCCATCAAATGGATCCACCATAAAACAGACCGTGAGGAAGACGGTACGATCGCAGCAATGATCGCAGACTTCAACACAGTATATCCGAATATCGAAGTTACGACAGAAGGTGTTACTGATTATGCGGAAGATGCGCTGCTTCGTCTTTCTACAGGCGATTGGGGAGACATTATGTTTATCCCTGCAGTAGACAAATCCGATCTGGGCTCCTATTTCCAGCCTCTTGATACACTGGATAACATGAGCAAGGAGATCAACTTTGCTGATGCATGGGAATTTGGCGGAACAAGCTACGGCGTTCCTTATATGGCAAACGCGCAGGGCGTTCTTTACAACAAGGCTGTTTTCGAGCAGGCGGGCATCACAGACCTTCCGACCACACCTACCGAGTTCCTTGACTGCTTGCAGAAGATCAAGGACAACACAGACGCTATCCCGCTGTATACAAACTATGCGGCTGGCTGGACCATGGGTGCATGGGATGCTTACATCGGTATTGTATCAAACGGTGATGATACTTATATGAACCAGAAATTTGTTCATACGGCTAATCCGTTTGACGATCCGGGCGATGACACAGGCATCTACAATCTTTACAGAATCCTCTATGATGCAGTTGCAAGAGGTCTGATCGAGGATGACTATACAACAACTGACTGGGAAGGCTGTAAAGCAATGATCAACAACGGTGAGATCGGTACCATGGTACTCGGCTCTTGGGCTTTCGCACAGATGGTTGACGCTGGAGATCACGGTGAAGATATCGGCTATATGCCTTTCCCGATGACTGTAGGCGGTACACAGTATGTGCTTGCAGGCGGCGATTACAATTATGCAATTAACGTGAATTCCTCTGATGACAACAAGACGGCAGCTATGGTATTCATCAAATGGATGACTGAAAAATCCGGCTGGTGCTATAACGAGGGTGGTTACACCGTTGCTCTCGATGGTGAAAATCCGGATATGTATAAAGCGTTTGACGGATGTACCGTACTGGCTGACAAGCCGGCTTTATCAGGCGAAGAAACTTTCTTAAATGATATGAACAGCGAATCTGAGCTTTCCTTCAATGCAGGCGGTAACGATAAGGTTCAGAGAATCGTTGAGGCGGCGGCTACGGGTGCTGAGACCCTGGATGATATCATGGGAGATTGGACACAGAGTTGGAATGATGCACAGGATTATCTTGGGATTGAGGTAAACTACTAAGAAAAAACTGAGAAAGCAGCAGTAAAAGATAATTATTTGAGCCGGGGGCTAGGTTTCTTCCCGGCTCAAATTATCAAAAGGAGGTAGCTTATGGCAGCAAAACAACCCGTAGCACATAAGAAAACATTTGGACAATGGGTGGGCAGCAGAGACGGACAGAAGGTATTTGTTATGATTGCTTTTATGATCATACCGTTAGTGCTTTTGTTCGTTTTTACATATCTGCCGTTTGCCAAGATGTTTGGATTTAGTTTTTATGATATGAAATATATTGGGGCGAGAAGATTTGTCGGCCTGAAAAATTATTCCAGAGTTTTTTCCAGAAGCGACTGTTTCGGTGCATTGAAACTGAGCTTGTACTATATGGGCGGCTCTATCGTACAGCTTGTATTGGCGCTTTATCTTGCGACCATTTTGAGCTTTAAAGTGAAGGGTGGAGATATTTTTAAGGGATTTATGTTCTTTCCTTTTCTGATCAATGGTATCGCGATCGGTTTTATCTTTAAATTTTTCTACACCAGAGGCTTCGTGTTTGACACCGTGCTTCAGTGGTGTGGTTTTCAGTTGGATAATCTTCCATATTGGTTGAGAGATCAGCGGATTAACAATATATCTCTCGTGGGAACCAGTGTATGGCGCTACTTCGGACAGAATATGGTACTTTTTATCGGAGCGATCATGTCCGTGGATTCCGAATTATATGAGGCAGCCATGCTGGACGGTGCAAATAAATTCCAGCAGTTCATCTATATTATTTTACCGAGCATTAAAACGATCATTACGTTGAATATCATTTTGTCTATTACAGGTTCTCTGAGTGCATTTGAGCCTCCGTATGTTATTACGGATGGTGCGAACGGCACAGGTACTTATTTTATAGTTATGCATGAGATTGCACATACGCAGCAGAAAGTGGGCCTTGCGTCAGCGATGGCGGTCGTTTTGCTGATGATCATATTTGCGGCAACGATCTTGCAGAAGCTGTTCTTTAAATATGTTTTCAGAAATGCTGAGGACGAGGATTTAAATGCAACGGCAAGACGTGATAAGAAACTTGCAAGGATGGCGCAGAGAAAGGCGGTGAGATAAATGACAACTTTGCAGAAAATTGCAAAATATTTATTGATTTTTTTGAAATATTTTTCGCTGGTATTCTTTGCCTTTGTTGCAGTTCTTCCAATTGTGTCCTGTGTGATAACGGCGTTTAAGACTGAGACAGAGTATGCCCAGACAAATGTTATGGAACTGCCTGAGAGCTGGCTGAATTTTCAGAACTTTACAGATGCATTTACCAGAGCAAATATGGGCAAAGGTTTTGTGAACTCTCTGATCATACTGGTGAGTGTTCTGGTGGTATCGGTTCTGGTTGGAACCCAGCTTGCTTATGTGTTGAATCGCTTTAAATTTCCGGGTAATAATCTGATCCGTAATCTGTTTTTGTTTGCAACACTGCTTCCCGGTGTGGCGATGCAGATTGCTGTTTATCAGATCATGTATAGTCTGGGTTTCATCAATTCCCTGTTTGGGTATATTGTAATGATGTGCGGAACGGACGTTATAGCGATTTATATTTATATTCAGTTCTTTGAGAATATCAGCTATTCTCTGGATGAATCGGCGATCATGGACGGCGCTTCCTATTTCACGATCTTTTACAAGATTCTGCTGCCGCTGTTAAAGCCTGCAATTGTTACTTCCTGTATTCTGAAAGGGGTTGGCACCTATAACGAGTATTACTGTGCGAATCTGTATCTGCAGGATAAGAAGAAGTATCCGACGGTGGCGACTTCCCTTTACACCTTTGTGGGGCCTTTGGGGAGTAAATATAATTTGATCTGTGCGGGCGTTATCATTTCGCTTTTACCGGCTCTGATCGTATTTATTACCTGCCAGAAACAGATTTACAGCGGTCTTACCTCAGGCGCTGTCAAAGGATGAGCATAAGGGTCTTATAGTAAAGTTGAACAAAAAATAAATTTTATTTAAGTCAAGATGACAGTTTTGTAAAAACCTGTTGACATTCGCCTTACTTAGTTTATAATTTAATCAAAGTTACTTAAATTTCACTCGTTTTTTAAGCTAAACAAAGCTAAAGAACGAGTGAAATCGTAACTGAGGAAATTGACCGGCAATAGAAATAATAAGGAAGAAAGAGGCGGTGAAGGATGATGGTGGAAGAGATCAGAAGGCATCTGACAGACGGTATCATTCCCTTTTGGAAGAAAATGCGGGATGATAAAAACGGCGGTTACTACGGGTACATGGATCATGACCTGCAGGTGGATGAGAATGCGGTGAAGGGCTGTATTTTAAACAGCAGGATCACTTGGTTTTTTGCCAATGCCTATTTAGAGTTAGGAGACGAGTCTCTGCTGGCTGAGGCGAAACACGGTTATGAATTTATGCAGAAATACTGTGTGGATCAGGAACAGGGAGGCGTTTACTGGTCGGTGCGTGCTGACGGTACGCCGGAGGATACGACGAAGCACACCTACAATCAGGCGTTTTCTATCTATGCCCTTTCTTCCTATTATGATGCGTCGAAGGACGAGAGTGCCCTGAAGCTGGCGAAAGAACTCTTTCATATCATCGAGGAGCGCTGTATGGACGAGATCGGATATAAGGAGGCTTTTGACAGGGAGTTCCACGAGATTGAGAACGATAAGCTCTCCGAGAACGGGGTGATCGCGGACAAGACCATGAACACGCTTCTTCATGTGTTCGAGGCATACACGGAGCTGTACCGGGTGGATCGCGATGAGGCAGTGAAAAAGCGTCTGATGTGGATCCTCGATACCATCGCGGAAAAGATTTATAATCCTGTACTGCACAGGCAGGAGGTGTTCTTTGACAGGGAAATGCACTCTATTCTGGATCTGCATTCTTATGGTCACGACATCGAGACGGCCTGGCTGATCCGGCGGGGGACAGATGTGCTGGGAGAGAAGAGTTATGAAGAGAAGATGCTGCCGATCGTTCTTGACTTAACTGGTCAGACATATAAGGTGGCCTTTGACGGGCGTTCTTTTGCCAACGAATGCGAGAAGGGCGTGGTGGATGAGAACCGGATCTGGTGGGTGCAGGCGGAAGCACTGGTGGGATTTTTAAACGGTTATCAGCTGGCCCCGGAGCATGAGGAATATCTGGAAGCCGCCAGGGCACAGTGGACCTTTATCAGAGACCATGTCATCGACAAGAGGTCGGGTTCCGAGTGGTTCTGGGACGTAGATAAGGAGGGGAGAGCGGTGAGCGGCAAGCCCATTGTAGAGCCCTGGAAATGTCCTTATCACAATGGACGGATGTGCTTGGAGGTTATCAAAAGAGGTGTGGCTTTATAAGTGATGACCAGATAAGTCAATAACTTGTTTGGAGCAGAACGAAAAGGAGGGTGACAATGTTACACGAAAAATACTATGTGGAACTGGAAAAATATAACAAGCTGGTGGAGCGGAAGAATGTCAAATCTGATGATTACAACGGGATCTATGACAGATATCAGTATCCCGTGCTCACGAGAGAGCATATTCCGCTGCATTGGAGATATGACTTAAACCCCGAGACCAATCCCTATTTCATGGAGCGGCTGGGTGTCAACGCGGTGATGAATTCAGGAGCCATCGAGCTGAACGGAAAGTACTATCTGGTGGCCCGGATCGAGGGCAATGACAGAAAGTCCTTCTTTGGCGTAGCGGAGAGTGACAATGGGATCGACGGCTTCCGCTTCTGGGATTATCCGATCCTTCTGCCGGACACCTGCCCGGAGGAGACGAACGTATACGATATGCGCCTGACCAAGCATGAGGACGGCTATATCTACGGCGTGTTCTGCTCCGAGAGCAAGGATACCAGCGTAAACGATCTGTCGGCGGCTGTGGCGGCGGCAGGCATCGTGAGGACAAAGGATTTAAAGAACTGGGAGAGACTGCCTAATCTGGTGACGAAACGGTCTCCTCAGCAGAGAAACGTGGTGCTGCATCCGGAGTTTGTAGACGGCAAGTACGCGTTCTATACCCGCCCCATGGATGATTTCATTGAGACCGGATCGGGCGGCGGCATCGGCTTCGGCCTTTGCGACGATATCACCCATGCGGTGGTTGACGAGGAGAAGATGACCTCTATCCGCAGATACCACACCATCACAGAGGCGAAGAACGGCGCGGGCGCTCCGCCCATTCGGACCAAGGATGGCTGGATCCACATCGCCCACGGCGTGCGGAATACCGCAGCTGGACTGCGTTACGTGATCTATGCCTTTGCCACGGACTTAAAGGATCCCTCCAAGGTGATCGCGGAGCCCTCCGGTATGCCGATCGGCCCCAGAAACTGGGAGCGTGTGGGAGACGTGTCCAATGTGGTGTTCACCAACGGCGCCATCGCCAGAGACAACGGTGACGTATATATTTACT
>CAZUZZ010000006.1:0-19845 GCA_964625055.1 uncultured Bacteroides sp.
ATCGTTTTGGCATGAATAAGAGTGCGGAATCCATCACTGCCTTTGTCAGAGACGGTAATTCCACGGAATTTCTCTACACAGCCTCCACGCTGCGCGAGTTGCAGAGAAATGGCTTTCGGGTCATTTCGGAGCAGTGTTATTTCAGGACATTCGGTAAGCTGGGGAAGCTGCAGGTGACACCCGGCACTTACCGGATCGCGGATTATGATATTTTTATGATTTATCTGGTGAACGAGCAGGGAGATATCGTATCCGTATTACAGCCTATGGGAGAGTATGATAATCTCTATGCGCTCAAAGGGGTCACCTGCAGGGATATCGACGGGGACGGTCTGAAGGATATCGTGATCCTGGCCAGATACAGTTATGAGGGCGAGGCCGGGGAACTGATCGTGGAAGCCGATTATCAGATCTATTACCAGCGGACCGGCGGATTTGTCCCGGATACGGAGATTCGGGACACCTACCGCTGCAATGATGATGATACCATGGAGATACTGGTGGAGAAAGCACGAGCCTATTGGGGGTGGCAGACGACAAATGATTAAAATACTGATCGTAGATGATGAAAAGCCGATTTGCGACTTGATAGACTTGAATCTTTCCTCCGCGGGCTACCACTGTACGGCGGTACAGGACGGGCTGAAAGCCATTGACCTGATAGAGCGCGAAGAATTTGATCTGATCCTGTTAGATATCATGCTGCCGGGAGCGGATGGGTACGATGTGATGGAGTACATACGACCGCTGGGGATTCCGGTGATTTTTATTACCGCCAAGCATGAGGTCAAGAATCGGGTCAAGGGACTCAAGCTGGGAGCGGATGATTATATCGTGAAGCCTTTCGATGTGGTGGAGTTAGTAGCCAGGGTGGAGGCGGTACTCCGGCGTTATAACAAGGCGGATCAGAGGCTTGTGGCCGGAGATGTGACAGTGGATGTAGACGCGCGCAGGGTGACAAGAGCCGGACGCCCCGTGGAACTGACGAATAAAGAATTCGGCCTTTTGCTCCTTTTTATGAAAAATAAAAATGTCGCTTTATTTCGGGAGACGCTGTATGAAAAGGTGTGGGAGGGAGAATATTTCGCGGACAGCCGCACGCTTGATCTGCACGTGCAGCGCCTGAGAAAGAAGCTGGGCTGGGAGCATAATCTGGTAGCAGTGTATAAGGTGGGCTATCGTTTAGAGGTGCAGGAATGAAATTTTCAATCAAATTAGTGCTGTCTACCATGATCCTGCTGGCGCTGGCACTGGGATTCGGCGGCTTCTATTTAGTAAACTATGTATTTGAGACCTCTTTGGAGAGAGAGGTCGGGCAGGCCCTTGATGAGAGCAGTATCCTCGGTTTCGCATTCGAGACGGCGGCTCTCAATGTGCCTCTCAAGTACAGTGTTCTGCCGGACAGTGTAGTGGAGGAGATCGCCTCCAAGCTGGAGACCGGCGGAGAGAGCGGCAGACGGCTGATAAGGATAGCAGATGAGGAGAAGAATGTTCTCTATACCAGCGATGGATTCACGGTGGATGAGGGACTTTTGCCACAGACGGATCAGCATACCAAGTCGTACCGTGTGATCTGCGTGGAGGATAACTACTATGTACACACCTGTGTGGCCATCGATGCGCTGGATCGTATTCTCTATCTGGAGACTATGAAGGATGTCTCAGAAGTATTTACGGAACGGGCCATGGGTTTTTCGCTGTATCGGAGGGTGACGGTGGTTATACTATTGACCGGAACAGTCATCATGCTTTTCATTGCCTCTCTTTTGACGAAGCCGATACGTTTGCTGACCAAGGCTACACGGAGAATGGCCGCGGGAGATTATGCGTATCGTGCCAGACAGATCAGTGGGGACGAACTGGGACAGCTTACCCATGATTTCAACGGGATGGCCAATGCGCTGGAGGAAAATATCAGCAAACTGGAGGAAGAGATCGAGGCCAGGGAAGAGTTTATGGGTGCCTTTGCTCACGAGCTGAAAACGCCGCTGACAGCGATCATAGGTTATGCGGATATGCTGCGCTCCCACAAGATGGATGAGGAAAAGAGTATCATGTCAGCCAATTATATCTATACAGAAGGAAAGCGCCTGGAGGCTATGTCCTTCCGGCTGCTGGATATCCTGGTGGCGAAGCAGGAGGAGGCGGAGCTTCAGGAGATTCCGGTGAAAGAGCTGTTTACGTATCTGCGGGAGCTGTTTGCGGAGAAGAAGGAGATGGATATCCGCTTTACATATGATGAGGCTGTTGTCATGGTGGAGGCTAATCTGATCAAGACAGTGCTGGTCAATCTGATCGACAATGCCTGTAAGGCTTCGGAGACAGGCGGGGTGATCGAAGTGACAGGGCAGGCGGCCGATGAGGAATACCGGATGGCGGTGAGAGACTATGGTATCGGCATACCGGAGGAGGAACAGCACAAGATCGTCAAGGCCTTTTATATGGTGGACAAATCCCGTGCCAGGAGCAAGAACGGGGCAGGACTGGGGCTTGCACTGTGTGCGGAGATTCTGAAGATACATCAAAGCGAGTTACAGATTGAGAGTAAAGTGGGGGAAGGGTCCTGTTTCAGTTTTGTTCTTCCCATGGAGAATCGAGGAACTTATGAAGAGTAAGATATATAGTCTGGCGTTTCTGATACTGGCGGCGTTTGCTATGATCATTTCCATATGGGGACCGGAGACTCTGGCACAGTATAAGGATCAGGGGATCCTGGAAAGGCCCCATACGGAGAGTGTGGAAAGTGCCGGAGAAGGTTACCGCTATCAGATGAAAAGTAATGAAAAACTCTATATCCTGTCCTGCTGTCTGAGCAGTCAGACATCTCTTGAGAGTGAGACAAGTGCTCAGGCGTACGCGGAGGATGCGGAAGTGATGTATCAGGAACCGGAGGGATCATACGCCTTTGTGGTGAACCGCAGAGGGCCGTCGGGGAAGGAGATTACAGATGAGCAGATCTATGCGACCTGTAATGAGGGGATCGATCTGTTAAAGGAGAAGGGAATACTGCCGGAACAGGTAAAGCAGGTTGATGTATCTTCCTATGATGTCACGCTCTATTCCGCCATTGATGTACTGGAGCCGCGCAATAATGTGGCAGTCTGGAAAATGAGTCTATCCAATTCCCAGAAAAATGCGGACAAGGAGAACCGCCTGATGGATGCCTATATTGATGCGGATGATGGGAAGATCTATGAATTCTATGTCAGGACGCCGCTTTTATGGGAGGACATTGATGCGGATGCACTGGTGGCGGCCTGGGCAGAGTATATGGGGCTGGGGACACCGACGCCATATGAGTCGAATAATCCCCTCTTAGAGACCACTCCCTATTTCCGCAAATATGTCTTCACGGGCATGGGGAGTGGCCAGACAGTGGTAACGCTGGGATTCTATGAGGGAATCAATGAATTGTTCTTAAAGGTTTCCAAGTAATGATATGGTATGTATCTGACAGAAAATGATGCAACTTTGATGCAAAAAATATGGAACTTTGATGCAACTTAGATGAAATTCTGATGCACCCTGTCTGTATGCTTGATATTGATAACAGAAAGCATACAAAAGAATCTGGAGGGAACATCAGGATATGTACGGAGAGACAACATTTACTTGGGAATATGTCTGTGGATATGAGACAAGGGAGCAGAGGCGAAGGCGTGTATTCAGAAGATTATATATGCTGACAATTGCCCTGTGTCTCAGTTGTCTGATCGCGTTGGCATTCGTGCGTTTTATCTCAGTGGGCGGCCTGAAAGCCCTCACGAATATAATGGGAGAAACGGAGACGATTCCTTTGGAAGAAACGACAGAACCGGTTTATGTTGTGGAAGAACAGATATTTGCTGCAGCACAGACGGCAACCGCTAAGATGCAGGAGATCGTGCCGGCAGTGGTGGAGCATACTCCGGTTATTTATCTGGATCCGGGACATGGCGGTGCGGATGAAGGCTGTGCCAGAAACGGTGTCCGGGAGAAGGATATCAATCTGGCCATTGCGCTGCTCGTACGGGAGCAGCTGACAGAGCAGGGTTATGAGGTGATCATGTCCAGAGAGACGGATACCTATATTGCGAAAGAGGAGCGTGTGAAGGAGGCTAACGAGTCAGGGGCCGATATCTACATAAGTATTCATCAAAATGCAACGGATGAGGGAACCGGTGTGAGCGGGATGGAAGTGTGGTATGAGGAGGACGGTTCCGAACGTGACAGCAAGAGGCTGGCACAGTTGATTCGGCAGCAGACCCTGAAGAGTACGGGGGCTGTGGAGCGGGAACTGCGCAGTGATGCGGATTTTCATGTGACGAGAAATACCGCCATGCCCGCCTGTCTTATTGAGACAGGATTTCTCTCAAATACCGCGGAGCGCAGGCTGCTCTCTCGTTCTGAATATCAGCAGAAGATCGCAGATGGTATTGTGCAGGGTATCTCGTACTATTTTCACCCCAAGACTATGTATCTGACCTTCGATGACGGCCCTTCCGTGGAGAATACGCAGAGGGTACTGGATATATTGCGTGACAGGGATATTAAAGCCACCTTCTTCTTAGTGGGGGAGAATGTGAGACAACATCCTGAGATGGCGCGTCAAATCGTGGCGGAAGGTCATACGATCGGTATTCACTGTGACAATCACGATTATGAGACTCTGTATGAGAGTGTGGACAGTTATGTGGAGGATTTTGAGAAGGCGAGACAGACAGTCTATGAAGTGACGGGCGTGGAGACAAATCTGTTCCGGTTTCCCGGCGGCAGCGTCAATGCTTATAATCAAAAGGTCGGACAGGCTATTATCGAGGAGATGACGGACAGAGGATATATTTATTATGACTGGAACGCAAGTCTGGAGGATGCCGTTAAAAATCCGGATCCGAAGAAACTGATCGCAAATGGTGTGGAGACAACGCTCGGGCGCAAAAAGGTGATCATGCTTGCTCACGATGTGGTATATAGCACGGGAATCTGCCTGGAAGAACTTTTAGACAGTCTGCCGGAGTATGAGATGAAACCTTTGAGTGAAGAGGTGACACCGATCCGGTTTTGACACGAAGGTGATAAATATCCGAGGTTACTGTCAGGGGAAACAAAATACCCTGTGGGGATGAGACGAGGTGTCTTGTGAATCCGCACAGGGTAGATGTAGATTTCCCGGATAAACTTTATGATACCGGGATTATGCTGTTGACTGAACAGGTCACTGATTGAAACGGGGAAGATATTCCCGGTTTTCTTTCAGAATGTCATCGAGGATCTGACGGGCCACAGTGGCGGAATTCACCAGAGGGTGTATGGTCAGCGCCAACAAGGCTTTGTCGTAGTCTCCGTTCACAGCTGCCTCGATGGTGAGTTGTTCATAGGCTTTGACATTCTGCAAAAGACCACGGATTTCTATGGGGGTGTGTCCTATATTTAAGGGATGCGCCCCATCTTTGTCAATGACACAGTTGCGCTCGATGACAGCATGGTAAGGAAGATCCGCGTTAGCACCGCAGTTTAGGACATTCACGGTCTGGATGTCTTTTTTATTATTGTAGATGGAGTCGATCAGGGAGCAGGCTGCATCGGAATAGCGTGCACCGCCGCGTTTGGCGAGCTGGGGCGGTTTTACATCCAGAGAAGGATCCTGATAGAGCTCGAAAAGATCTTTCTCTACCTGTTTGATCACTTCGGCACGGCAGCCTTCTTCTCTGGCGGCGCGGTCACATTCGGACAGCATCTCCGGCTGCATATAATAATATTTCAGATAACTTACCGGCACCATGCCCAGAGCCTTTAGAAAGTTGGGATCATAGTGGATCTCAGGGATGTTGGCCATGACCTCCTTTGCGGAGTCAGAGCAGATCTTCTCGATGGCTTTTTCCGTCACGTCCTCGCCCCGCACCAGAACCCTCTTTGCCCAGATCAGGTGGTTGATGCCCACGAAATCACAAAATACATCGTCGGCAGTGCAGTCAAATTTCTCCGCCATATCGCTGATCATGTTGATGGGACAGTTGCACAGACCTATGGCCTTTATGGAACTGTGGTTCAGTGCTGCCTCGGTCAGGATGCCGGAGGGATTGGCAAAATTGATCAGCCAGGCATCGGGACAGAGCTGTTCCATATCACGACAGATATCTAAAATGACCGGGACGGAGCGGAGCGCTTTGGCAAAACCGCCTGCGCCGGTGGTCTCCTGTCCGATCTTTCCGTAGCGCAGGGGAATCCTTTCGTCGCGGATCCTGGCATCCAGAAGTCCTACGCGAAATTGTGTGGTGACAAAGTCGGCGTCCTTAAGAGCTTCTTTCCGGTCTGTGGTAGCGTGAATCTGTAGGTCAATACCACTTTTTTCGACCATTCGTTTAGCCAGATCCGTGACAATCTGTAATTTCTCCAGACCGGCGTCGATGTCCACCAGATAAATATCCTTCACGGGAAGGGTTTCGTAACGTCTGATAAAGCCCTCGATTAATTCCGGAGTGTAGCTGGATCCCCCTCCGATGGTTGCAATTTTTAATCCTCTGTTTGTCATAGTATCCTCCTTATCAAAGCTTTTATTATAATTTTAAAGTGGTATCATTGTAGTTTTGCATCAGAATTTTATAGGCATGTTTCCCGCAAAACCAGCTCTGCCTCAAATTTGCGGACGACAGGTTCGCGGGCAGGGTGTTCTATCTTATCTAATAAAAGGCCGATGCCGGCTTTCCCCATCTCATAGAGAGGCTGCCTCATGGTGGAGAGAGCGGGAAACAGTATGTCATTCGATTCGGGCCTGTCATCATCGAAGCCGATGACGGAAAGATCTCTTGGAATCGAGAGACCGGCTTCCAGAGCGGCTCGCAGGACGCCGAAAGCAGGCTTGTCAGCTCCTGCAAAGCAGGCGTCGGGCCGTGTTCCCTCCGACAGACGCTTTTTCATCTGCTGATAGGCGACGTGCTCAAAATGATCAGCGTAGAGGATGGAATCAGGACCAAGCGGTATTTTATGATCATGCATGGCCTGCACAAAACCGTTCAGCCGTTCCAATCCCACGTCGTAATTCATATCGCAGGTCACATGAATGATGTTTTTGTGTCCCTGTTTGATCAGGTACTCGGTGGCGGTGTAGGCGCCCCGGAAATTATCTAAAAGAACTTTGTCGGAGTTACAACTGCTTAAGTTGCTCTCAATCAGGACGCTGTTGGCGGCCTTCTGGTCGATAGAGCGGAAGAGCGTTTCATCGTCGAGACGGCTTCCGTAAGCGATGATACCATCGGCGCGACCTTCCGTGAAATAATCTACATATTTTAATTTGGCAGACATATCCTTGCGGCCGCTGCAGAAGAGGATGTTGTAATCCCGCGCTTCCGCGCCATCCTGCAGTCCGGCGATCAGATCAAAGAAAAAGTCATTGCACAGATCGTCCATGACGACGCCGATGGTATTTGTTCTCTGCAGTACCAGAGATTTGGCCAGACCATTGGGAATGTAGTGGTTTTCCCGGATAACTTCTAATATTTTCTGACGGTTTTCCGGACTGACTCCCGGTTTGTTGTTTAAAACGCGGGAAACCAATGTTCTGGAAACGTTCGCCTGTCGGGCGATATCTGATATAGTAGCCATATGCTGCCTTTCTGATGCATCGGTTTGTAAATATCCCCAGTGGACACCGATGTGTTTCTGGTACACATGAAACATTTCTTCGATATTTCAAAGTTTACATTTATATTGTAACATGGCGTGACAGAATGTCAATGGAAAAAATAAAAATATTTTGTCCGGAAAATTTGAAAGATAATCATAATACAATGGAATAATAGTGTTGACAGCCGACTGAAAGTTGGATAAAATGATTGCAAGACAAGATGTGAATCGATACACACATAACAAATGTGATGCAAAGGGCGTATTGATTATTTTGAAATGATAAAAAGAAAAAAGTGTACGGGAGGAGATTGTTATGAGACAGAGCGGTGGTTATATTTTAGGGATCGATCAGGGCGGCACTAAGACGGCGGCGGCGGTGATGCGCCAGGATGGCTGTATCTTGGGATACGCAGTGGCGAAGGGCGCCTATTTTCCCACTCAGGGAATGGAGGCGGCGCTGGCGCCGGTGGAGAAGGCAGCCGGGGAAGCGGTTCGGATGGCGACCGTGGAGAGGGAAGATATTGCCTTGACCGTGGCAGGGATTACGGGTATTGACTGGCCGGGGGATGATGCGGCTGTGGAGAAGGCGCTGCGGCAGAAACAGTTTCCGGGAGAGATTGTTGCCTGCAGTGACGCTGTCATTGCCCTCTACAGTGGAACTCTTCGTTCTCATGGCGTGGTGATCTGTGCAGGAACCGGGATGAACGGTGCTCTTGTTGATCGGGAGGGCAGACGGTTTGTATATGGTGATTATATGGAAGAAGCGGCGCAGGGAGGGAGTGCGCTGGCGCTGCGGGCGGCACGGAAGGTTTTCGACGCACAGCTTGGTATCGGCAGGGACACTGCTCTGACAAAGTTGTTTTTGGAGCGGACATCTGTGCCGGATGTGGATGCGCTTCTTCGCCGTTATATGACAGACGAGACGTTTCGTTCAGAACTTCGTTTTCTTGTGCCGGAAATTTTAGGGACAGCACAGCGGGGAGATGAAGTGGCATGCAGTCTGTTGGATGCGTTTGCGGGAGAAATTGTGGATTATATCGCGGCCGGGTTTTACAAGATGGGAATGGAGCCAAAAGAGGAGGAGATTGTTTTGGCGGGAAGTGTTTTCAAGGGAGAGGAAAATCCTCTCACGAAGCGGGTAGTGGCGGCCACCCAAAAGCGGCTCGTCGGGGCGCGGCTCGCGGCGGCGCGCTATGAACCGGTGGTGGGAGCCTGTGTTATGGGGCTGGTAAGCCTGGGGATAGAACCGGCAGAATGCGAAAAGAACCTACAGGACAGCGCGGCAAACCTTGGACTATGCTGTGGTTGAGAATATAGCTGAATTATGGGAAGCGTATTTGTATGATATTACCAAAATGGCGCCTGGGAATTGCACATTTTTTGATAAAATGCTAAAATGTGAATAGGTTTTCAAAAGAGAAAGACTTATTTGTAAAGGGGAGCATCTTGGATAAATTTGTGTTTCATGTACCGAAATGGCAGGGCGAGCTATTTTTCTCAAAAGAGCTATTAGTGTTTGTGGGGGTTATTCTTCTTGTGATCGTGGGAACCCTCTTTTGTTTCTGGGGTTATAAATTTTTTAGGACGGTTCTGTTTATAGGGATCGGTGTTGTGGCGTGCTGCGTCAGCTATCTTTTGGTGGAGCCGATGACACCGAAACTTGTGATTCGGATGTTTTTGACGGTCTCACTCACGTTTTTGGGCCTTTGTTTCTTCTATTTAGTGGATATTATTTTTAGTTATGTTTTGGATAAGCTGCATATCAGGGATGCGCTGGGAAAGCGCACCTATCTTCTGGCGGCGCCGCTTGGCGCAGCGATTCTTGGGCTGACGATCTATTATTTCATTTGGCGTGATGAGATCACGGCGGCTGTGATCTCGCTTGTCTGTTTGGCAGTCGGTCTGCCGTTCCAGTATGTGAAAAGAAAGAAACAGGTACGGTTTAGGACATATAATGATCTGCTCCGGCTGTCGCGTCCGGAAGTGAATGCGGATGAACCGGAGCACGTGGCACTGGGAACGGTGGCGGCACTGTCTGCTGCCACGGCACTTGAGCCGGAACCGGAACCCGTTATCGAGACTATTGTGCCGGAACCTGTGCCCGAGCATGAGCCGGTTACCGAGGCGGTCAAACCGGAACCTGCTCCTGAATCTGTCATTGCACCGGTTGAACCTGCATTTGTGCCGGAACCCGCGGCCCCGGAATCAGACCTTCTGGTGGTCACACTTGCCCCGGAATCGAAGGTGGGATCAGAACTGCCCGTGGAACTGTCAGATTCGGCTAAGGAGTTGATTCATAAAAAGATGGATTCCAAAGAAGACATTTTGGAGGAGGCTTTTTTTGTAAGGCAGATAAACAGTATAAAGAAAGGCGATTCTGCTGCACGGGCTAAATCCTCTCAGGAAGGGAAAACGCAGACGCCTTCCTATCAGGGAAAGATCACTGTCACGAGCAAACATGATGGGAAGTTTCGCAGAAAACGTGATAAGGATATTGCCAGGGGCGTGGCAATCGTGGCAACCGGTCTGGGAATTTTCCTGGCAGGCCGCGCGTCGAAAGGTGGGGATTAAGATTGCTGGATGTGACCAGAACGGAAAAGAAATATGAAATAGGTCTGAGGGAAACTGCGGATATAAAGAGACGGCTCGGCATTTTCATGGATGGTGACCCCCATAATGGTGATCGAGGCTATCTGGTGCGTTCTCTCTACTTTGACACGCTTCATGATATGGATTTTGAACAAAAGGTTGAGGGATACGATGAACGGCAAAAAATACGTTTGCGGGTCTACGGCGCAGGGGATGAGACAGCCAAGCTGGAAGTGAAGGAAAAGTCGGATGCTTTACAACGAAAACGATCCCTGTCACTTGACAGAGAAGAAGCAATGCGGATGATCGAAGGCGATTATGGGTTCCTTTTGCACAGAGAAGAGGCGCTGGCTCATTGGCTGTACTCCTTTTTGCGTGTGAACTGTTACCGCCCGAAATGCGTTGTCGAATATGATCGTTATGCCTATATTGCAGAGTGTAATGATACGCGGATCACCTTTGACCAGAATCTGCGTGCAAGTGAGGCGGGTTTTGATATATTTGATGAAAATCTGGCATTGTATCCGGTTGCGCCGCCCGGAGCGGTGACTATGGAAGTAAAATACACGGGTTTTCTTTTGAGTCACCTGAAAAAAGAATTGAACTTTTGTGATAAGACACAGACTTCCAACAGCAAATACTGCACGGCAAGGATGATTTCAAAGAGAGGGAGAAGATAGCGATGAAAGAGGTTCTTTATAACAGTCTGCTCAACACAACAAACGGTTTAACAATCACAGATGTGATCATCAACTTTATAGCGGCGGCGGTAATCGCGTGCCTGATCTATATTTCTTATCGTACGTCCCATTCGGGACCGGTATACAGCGAGCGTTTCAATGTATCCATCGTTATGCTGACATTGGTGACAACGCTCGTTATGAATGTGATTGGTAATAACATAGCGCTTTCTCTGGGTATGGTGGGCGCACTTTCCATTGTCCGCTTTCGAACGGCGATCAAGGATCCTAGGGATACGGCTTATATATTCTGGGGAATCGCGGTGGGGATCTGCTGCGGCGTTTCGGATTATCTGATTGCGGCGATAGGCTCCGCGTTGATCTTTGTGTTTCTGATCCTTTTTGGGTTTATTCGCAATAATGGTCGTATCATGGTGATCGTGAACAGTGATCCCAAGGGCGGGGAGGAAGTGGAGAAACACATGGGCAGCCTTTTTGGAGGGAAAGCAGCTCTGCGCGTACATAACCGCGCTGTCAAGACACAGACAGAGGAATTTATCTATGAGATATCTGATAAGCAGCTGGAAAAATCAGAAAAGAGAAATGGTAAGCTGGTAAGGAATCTGTCCGGAATCGAGGGCGTGACTTCTGTCAGCTTGGTCAGACAGGACGATGAGATCAATCAATAGGAGATGGCGCTATGACGCAAGGACGAAAAAAAGCCTGTCTGCTCTGCGTATGTGCCCTGACTATTCTGGTGGCTGTGGGACTTGGTTTTTTTCGCAGCTACGTGGCGTACCAAAATAAGGCTGTAAATAAAAGCACCTATTTTGATCTGCCGCCAGATCCTCACACGGAGGATCCGCTTCGCTATCTGGATGAGAATTTTGTGGCGCAGGAGGGATTTCACTCGAATCTGCCCATTGTGATTCTCTCTACGGAGGGAAAATTGGCGGATTATAAGGGATTTTCTGACGAACAGGAGTACCTTACGGGCGAGGAACCTTATATCAGAGGACATATCAGCATTATAGACGGCGGTACATTTGACAACCGCATAACGGACCAACCGGCGGTGCAGAGCGATCTTTTGATCAAAAAGAGAGGACACACTTCCTATAACTTTGACAAGGAGCAGTATCTGTTAAAATTGACGACGGCGGACGGCCTGGAAAATAATGTGGATGTTTTGGGTATGGGCGCTCACAATAGTTGGATCTTGAATGGCAGCATGGCGGATAAGAGCATGATCCGCAACTATCTGGCTTACCGGATCAGTGCGGAGGTATCCGAGGTGACGCCGGACGCTCAATTCTGTGAGGTCCTTTTCAGAGAGGGAGACACTTACGTTTATCAGGGACTGTATCTGATGATGGAGACGGTGGCGAGAGATGTGAATCGTGTGCCCATCGATCAGTTTAAGGAAAAGAATCTGTACACCAGCTATATCATCCGAAGAGACAGGTTCACTCACTTTGATCAGATGCTTGAAACCTGGGGCAGACTTTCGGGAATATCCCAGGAGTGGATCGGGCTTAAGTATCCTTCCGATGAGCGGATCACGGACAAGGCGACGCGCTTTATTGAAAAGGATTTTTCCAATATAGAGCAAGTCGTTTACTCGGACAGGGAGGATGTATTCGGAACCTATGACAAATATGTGGATGTGGATTCTTTTGTAGATTATTTCCTCCTGAACGAATACTTTGGAAACTATGATGCGGGTATGCATTCGACCTATATGTATAAGAACTCCGGAGAACGACTTAAGATAGGTCCCGTGTGGGACTTTGACCAGGCGATGAATAATTACGCGATGCAGGAGATGGAGACGGAGACGATGGCCTTTCAGGAGCGGCCTTTTTATGACCGGTTCTGCAAGGATATACATTTTGTGGATCTTTTGCAGGCACGTTATGCTTCTCTGCGAAAAGGGACCTTATCCCATGCGCATATCTGTGATGTGATCGATGAGACGACTGCCTACATACGCTCTGCAAGAGAGCGGGAGTGGTATCGATGGGCGGCGGACTATTATGATGATTCCCAGCAGAACTGGCACAACTATTATCTGTTGGATTATCTGGATGAGGACAATATGCTGGTCAGCCGGTTTAACGACAATTATGACCAGGAGATTTATAATATCAAAACGTATCTATATAAACACGGCAGGGCAATGCAGACGGAGCTTCGGGTATTGGAAAAATCGACGGTATATGACACTTCCGTACGCAGTGACAATAAGTTGTTTTTACTGATCATTATGCTGTTGTTCTTTATGCCCGCGGTTTTGATAGTCAGAAAGGGTTGAGTGATCTATGATACTGCTTAGCAAGGTTGCTGCGGAGGCGGTGCAGGAGAGAGAATATTTCCTGATGATGCTGGAGGATTCGTTTATCGTAAATGGTATACGGATCGCCTGTGTGGCGGTGCTCCTCATCTTCCTTGGCAGCTATCGAAAATATAAGAAAAAACGATAACAGGCAGAGGGGGATAGGGTATGCTCTTTTCGAGTGTCGTATTTTTGTTCATCTTTTTCCCGGTTGTTCTGATCCTGTACTATATGTTCTTTTTTTCCAGGGCGTGTCAGAATGTGATCTTGTTGATTGCAAGTCTTGTTTTTTACGCCTGGGGGGAACCGCTGTATGTGCTCTTGATGATTTCGTCCATTCTGGTCAATTCGATTTTGGCGGGACTGGTCGAAAAACTGCCGGGAAAAGGAAGCAAAAAAGCTATATTGTTTATTGCTGTTGTGGCTAATATTTCGACGTTGTTTGTTTTTAAATATCTGGGATTTGTGATGAAGACTATGGGACTGGAGCCGGTATCGCTGCCCCTGCCCATCGGCATTTCTTTTTTCACCTTCCAGGCGATGTCCTATGTGGTGGATGTGTATCGCGGTACGGTGAAAGCGGAAAATCCGTTTTATGTGGGACTCTATATCGCCTTTTTCCCGCAGTTGATCGCAGGGCCGATCATCCAGTATAATTCCATTGCGGAGCAGATTCGTCACAGAAGATCGAGTTTTGATATGTTTTCTCTGGGAATCAGCCGTTTTACGGTAGGGCTCGGCAAGAAGATTTTGTTATCCAACTGTTTTGCCGGAATCGCAGATAATATATTTCAATGGTCCATGATCGGCACGGAGAGAATGGCGGTACCGGCAATGTTAGCGTGGCTGGGGAGTATTTCCTACTCGCTGCAGATTTATTATGATTTTTCGGCTTATTCCGATATGGCGATTGGACTGGGATTGTGCTTTGGTTTCCGTTTTCCGGAAAACTTTAATTATCCCTACATCGCCACCTCCATCTCGGATTTTTGGAAGCGGTGGCATATCTCTCTGACAGACTGGTTCCGGGAATATGTGTATTTTCCGCTGGGAGGAAGCCGAGTCAAGAATCAGGATTTCATGGTCCGCAATATGTTGGTGGTGTGGCTTTTGACAGGAATCTGGCACGGTGCGAACTGGACCTTCATTTTCTGGGGCTTGATGTATTTTGTGTTCCAGCTTGCGGAGCGTTTTTTTGAGTATCCGAAGAAGATGAAGAACAAGTTTGTGCAGCATTTTTATACGTTAATGATTGTAAATGCGCTTTGGGTGGTATTCCGTGCGGACGATCTCTACCAGGCGGGGCGGTTCTTCATGAATATGCTTGGGGTAAACAACAACGGCTTTTACAGCGATCTGGCTGTCATGCTGATCCGTGAGAATATAGTCTTTATCGTACTGGGAATCCTGTTCTCTATGCCGATTGCCAGAAATATGAATGAGATCCTTTATAAGAACCCGAAGTCGTGGATCAACCGAGTGGGCGTTATAGTATATCCGCTCGGCCTCATGGCGCTTTTGGTGATCTGCGTGGCCTATCTGGCCAGCGGTACCTACAACCCGTTCATTTACTTTAACTTTTAAAATAACAGTGGGGTGGATCTGTGAAGAAAAAGGGAGATCCTGTAAAAATCTACATATTGAGAAAAAAGATATTCGCTGTCCTCTTTCTGCTTGTGGTGTTTGGTTACGCGGGAATAAACGCCTGGTATGGCAAAGATGTGTGGATTGCATCTGTGGAAGAGAGTCTGGCAGAAGGCATTACGCTTGAGACGGCACCGCAGACAATTTCCCAAACAGTATCGGCTCTGGATAGCAGCATCATCAGTTCCATGTACGGCAGAATGGAGTTTATCGAGACCTATTCCTATATTCAGGTGCTTATGGACAAGCGGGAGTTTAATAACTTCAGCTATATCAAGGACGAGGATGGCTATCTGCACTATGCCTCCTTTTTTCGGGAGGATACGAACGATATTGAGGAATATGCCAGGAGGCTTAGGAGGCTGCAGGACTGGGTGGAGCCTAACGGGACGAAAGTTTTATTCTTTGTCACACCGGGGAAGTATGTGCGTGGGGAAACGGATTTTCGTACAGGAATGCCCATCAACGACCCGGATACGATCGTGGATGAGATGTTGTTTTATTTAAATCGCTATGGGGTGGAAACGGTGGACTGCCGCAAATATATCCCCAATGATGAACTCTCGATCCAGGACGCCTTTTTTAAGACAGACCATCACTGGACGATCCCGGCCGCTTTTGCGGCAACGCAAGTGTTGGTGGAGCAGATGAATGAACGATTTGATGCGGGTCTGGATCCGGATGGTTTCTATATGGACCCGGCGCAGTATGAGAGAGTGACCTATCGACAGGGTATGCTGGGGTCTATGGGCAGAAAGACCGGAGCGAATTTCAGCGGGCTGGAGGATTTTGAGGCATATTGGCCCAAGTTTGAAAATAAGTACGACAGACACTGCATGGGCGTGAACGATGCGACCCAGCATTTTCGCGGGGATACGATGGAGTCACTGATGGATACGGATGTGCTCTTGGAGAATACGGATATCTACAGCGATTCCCAGTATTCACTCTATTTGAATGGCCTGCGCCCTTACGAGCATATTATTAACGAGGATAATCCGGACGGATGTCGGATTTTTGCGATCAGGGACTCCTATTTTTCACCGATGATGGTGTTTTTGGCGCCCATGTGCGGACAGCTCGATGCTATGTGGTCTCTGGAGGAATCGCATATGCTGGATATCGAAAACTATGTGAAGGAAAACGAGTTTGATTATATCATTATGGAGATATATCCCTATAATATCAATGGGGACGCCTTCAACTTTTTTAAGGGGGAATAAGGATGACGCAGGGAAACGAGACATTTGGTTCATATATACGCGGCTTCTTCCGGAACTGGAAGGGAAAGATCTGGTTTTTCCTGAATATGTTCTTCACCATCGTCTATCTGGTATGGAGAACGTTTTTTACGATTCCCTTTGAGTACGGCATTGTGTCCGTGGTAGCGGGCATTTCCCTTTTGGTGGTGGAGGTGCTGGGTATGGTGGAGGCGTTTGTTCACTTTGCCAATATGTACTCGGTGGAAGATTATCCTTTCCCGGAGAATGTACCTTATGATCAGTTCCCGGATGTGGACATCTTTGTGGCGACCTACAGTGAAGAAGTGGATCTGCTCTACAAGACCCTGCGGGGCTGTACGAAAATGAAATATCCTGACCCGAAGAAGGTGCATATCTATTTGTGTGACGACGGACGGCGGCCCGAGATGCGGGCACTTGCGGAGAGAGTGGGTGTTCACTATCTGGATAGGGAGGATAATGCGGGGGCGAAGGCAGGTAACCTGAATAATGCGCTGGCGCACTCGAATTCCCCCTATGTGGTCACCTTTGATGCAGATATGATTCCGCGCAGCAATTTTCTGATGAAGACCATTCCCTATTTTGTGGATGCGGAACTGCGCAACAAGGATAAAAAAGAGGAGGATCAGATTAAGCTGGGCTTCCTTCAATCGCCTCAGAGCTTTTATAATCTGGATTTGTTCCAGTTTAACCTGTATTCGGAGTCCAGGATCCCCAATGAGCAGGATTATTTTTATAAGGATATTCAGGTGGCCCGCACGAAGACGAACAGTGTGATCTATGGCGGCTCTAACACAGTGCTTGCCAGAGAGGCTTTGGAGGCTGTGGGCGGCTTTTACACCGGGGCGATCACGGAGGATTTTGCCACGGGTATTTTGATCGAGAAAAAGCAGTATGTCAGTTTGGGGACCGCGGAGCCGCTGGCTTCGGGACTTTCACCGCAGGATCTGAAGGATCTGGTGCAGCAGAGGACCCGTTGGGGCAGGGGCGTTATTGCGACGGGCAGAAAGATGCATATTCTTACGACGTCGGGTCTGACTTTTGCCCAGAAGATGAATTACTGGGCCTCTGTCTGGTATTGGTATGCGCCTTTAAAGAGACTGATTTATATCATGTCTCCGCTTTTATATGCCGCCTTCGGATTCATGGTGTTTAAGTGCACGCTGCCGCAGGTACTGGTATTCTGGCTGCCGATGTATGTAAGCAGTAACATCAGTCTGAGAATGCTGAGCCGTAATATCCGCTCCACCAAGTGGACGAGTATTTATGAGACAGTGCTTTTTCCCTATATGCTTTTGCCTATACTTTTTGAATCATTCGGTATTTCCATGAAAAAATTCAAGGTTACCGGCAAGGGCGCTCAGAAGAATGAGAAGGGAAAGAACTTTCTCTATTCTATTCCTTTTCTGATTTTAATTGTTCTGTCCATCTGGGGCATTTTCCGGTGTGTTCTGATCATGCTTGACAGCGGATCCTTCGGTCCCATTGTAGTGCTGTTCTGGCTGCTCTATAACCTGTTTTTGCTGGTGATGTCTCTCTTCTTTGTGGATGGACGTATTCCATACCGGAAAACCGAACGTGTTCAGGTGCATATGCCCTGCCGGGTCAGGTATAAGGATGATGAGTATACGGGTATAACCAAGGATGCCTCTGAGGCGGGAATTTCGATGGTACTTCCCAAACCCTACTTTTTCGAAGAGAATACCAATGTTGAGGTTTTTTTGGATTCGGAAGACTATCATGTAGATATGTTTGCACGGGTGGTGCATGTGAGCCAACGGGATGACGACTGGATTTACTCAATGCAGATCACAGATATCAATGGCAGCTTCGATGAGCTTTTGGGAATACTATATGACAGAATCCCCACGGTGCCGATGGAGATCAAGAAGGACAGCGGCGGCTTCGAGGATCTGAAATTGAATTTAAAAAAGCGGGTGACACCGCCCTTTTATCAGAAAAGAAACTATCCCCGCGTGTTGATCGACGATCAGCTTACCTGTCTGGGTGGGGATAAGGATTCGGTGAAGGTGTTTGACTTTAATTATGTATGTGTGACGGTGATGGATGAGATGGCGGCTGAAGAGCTGCAGATTCAGGTGAACGATGATATTGTCCTGCACTGTCGGTTTGAGAATGAGATCCGCAAAGGTCTGCGTCTTTATAGTGTGCTGAACTATCGTGAGATTGTCGATGATAGCAGAAAGCGTCACGAACTTCTCGACTGGCTGGTGGAGAAGAGTGGTAAAAGCAGTCAGCGCGAAAGGGAGGTCATGACGACACGATCCGAAAAGACGGGAGAGTTTGACGAGATAGGTTTGCTGGGAGGAAGATGAGAAGACGGGTGATTGTAGGAACAGCGGGTTTGTGCCTGCTTTTTGGGATACTTGTTTTGTGCCTGGGTCTGGCGGATCAGACGCGGGCGGCCCGATTTGTCGGCCGTATGGGGGCAGGGATCAATTTGGGAAATACCCTGGATTCCACGGGACTTAGAAAGTACAGGCCGGAGGCGGACGATCTGGAATATGAGACATTCTGGGGAAACCCCAGAGCAGATGCAGAGACCTTTCGGGCGATGAAGGAAGCGGGGTTTGGCACGGTGCGGATTCCGGTTACCTGGGAAGATCATTTGGATGAGACGTATCATATTTCCGATGTTTGGATGAATCGAGTACAGGAAGTGGTCGACATGGCGCTCGATGCAGACTTGTATGTGATTCTGGATCTCCACCATGAGGAGTGGTTGGATCTTAAGACGGAGCGGAAGGACGAGATCAGAGCCGAATTTGTCACGGTCTGGGAGCAGATCGCAGAGCAGTTTCGCGAGTATGATGAGAAGCTGTTGTTTGAGGCCATGAATGAGCCCAGGCTGCGGGACAGTGAATATGAATGGCATTCCGGTACCGAGGAGCTGAGAGACATGGTCAACGTGCTGAACGCAGATTTTGTGAAAACGGTCAGAGCGGCGGGCGGAGAAAACCGGAAACGTTATTTGCTGGTCTGTCCCTATGCGACCAACAATGAGACAGAGGCCATGAAGGGACTGATCGTGCCGGATGACAAGCGGTTGATCGTGTCGATCCATATGTATACGCCCTATAGCTTCTGTCAAAAGGAAGATGGGGAGGATGTATGGGATACGGAGGAGACCAGAGAGCGTGTGGCAGCGGCCTTTCGTGAGATGAATGATCTTTTCGTATCGCGTCATATTCCTGTGATCCTGACGGAGTTTGGCTGTGTGGATAAGGGAAATACCGAGGCACGTGTAGCGTGGACAAAATATTATGTTCAGCAGGCGGGGCGATACGGGATTCCATGTATCTGGTGGGATTGCGGCGGGTACGGATTATTAGACCGGGAGAATAGGATATGGAAATTTCCTGAGATCGTGGAGGTATTGACAGCTGATTTGCAACAAGAAACTCCTTGACAATTACTGTTATCAATGCCAAAATGATAAACAGCAATCATATGTACAGACATTGAAGAAGACAGTAGCTGATCTGTGAAAGTCACAGCGAGCCGGTGATGGTGTGAGACCGGTACGAGTAGAAGGTCAGGGAAGATCACTTCCGAGTCGCGGGCCGAACCTTGGACACTCTGGTGAGATGTGTGAGAAGTAAGTACCGACGGAAATCCTCCGTTATGGGATAACGTATAGAGCGCTTTGCGGCGGCGGGGCGGGTCGGTACGTCGTAACAGGTGGTAGCACGAGAACTTTGGCCTCGTCCTTTTACGGGACGGGGCCTTT
>CAZUZZ010000007.1:0-19441 GCA_964625055.1 uncultured Bacteroides sp.
CGAGGGCCTGCTTTTGCTGACTAATGACGGTGAGCTCATCGAGGCAATGATGCGTGGCAGAAACAGGCATGAGAAGGAATATATCGTAAAGGCCGAAAAGCCCTGGGAGGTGCAGGCGATCGACAATATGCGGCAGGGCGTATATCTGGAGGAACTGGAAAAAACCACCAGACCCTGTGAGATCGAACAGATCGGGGAGAAGACCCTTAAGATCATTCTCACCCAGGGATTGAATCGGCAGATCCGGCGTATGTGCAAGACCCAGGGGTATCAGGTGAAGAGCCTGAAGCGGACTCGTGTTGTCAATATTGTTCTGGGAGAGCTTCGTCCGGGAGAATACCGGGAGCTGACCACAGAGGAGAAAGTAGAGCTTTACAACCGCTGTGGACTGTCTGTGAGATGAGCGGTATGCGGCAAATAAGGTAAGAATGGCAGGTAGAAAGATGGCGGATCAGAATATGGAGCGGATGCGGGAGTTGATCTCCTTACTGAATAAGGCTTCCGAGGCCTATTATGCGAAGGATGAGGAGATCATGTCCAATTTTGAGTACGACAGGCTCTATGATGAGCTGACGGCGCTTGAAAAAGAGAGCGGCGTCACTTTGGCGGACAGCCCCACGGTACAGGTGGGGTATGAGGCGGTGGAGGAGCTGCCTAAGGAGCGACACGAGATGCCTATGCTCTCTCTGGCAAAGACAAAGAGCAGGGAGGAGCTTCGGGACTGGCTGAACGGCAGGAAGGCGCTTCTTTCCTGGAAGCTTGACGGTCTTACCATTGTCCTGACCTATCGGGATGGTGCTTTGCAGAAGGCAGTCACAAGAGGGAATGGTGAAGTGGGAGAGGTCATCACCAACAATGCGAAGGTATTTCGAAATCTCCCTCTGACCATACCTTATCGGGGCGAACTGATCCTGCGGGGCGAGGCGGTGATCACCTACAGCGATTTTGAGAAGATTAACAGTGAGATCGAAGATATACAGGCAAAGTATAAGAACCCCAGAAATCTGTGCAGCGGCAGTGTCAGGCAGTTGGATAATCAGGTCACGGCGGGCCGGAATGTGCGTTTTTATGCCTTTTCTCTGGTGCGTGCGGAAGTCGATTTCCACAATGCACGTTCAGAGCAGTTTGCGTTTCTGGCAGAGCAGGGATTTGAGGTGGTGGAATACAGGATCGTGAATCCTGAAAATATATTAGATAACATTAGTTATTTTGAAGAGAGAATACAGACCTACGATGTGCCGTCAGACGGTCTGGTTTTGACTTATGAGGATATGGCATACGGAGCGTCTCTGGGAAGAACAGCGAAATTTCCCCGGGATGCTATCGCCTTTAAGTGGGCGGATGAGCTGCGGGAGACCACTCTGCGGGAGATAGAGTGGAGCGCCAGCCGCACAGGGCTGATCAATCCCGTGGCGATCTTTGAGCCGGTGGAGCTGGAAGGCACCACGGTGAGCAGGGCATCGGTTCATAATATCAGCATCCTGCGGGGGTTAAAGCTGGGGATCGGGGATCGGATCACCGTCTACAAGGCGAATATGATCATTCCCCAGATCGCGGAGAATCTGACCGGCAGTGATACGCTGGAGATTCCCCAAAACTGTCCTGTCTGCGGGCAGCCTACCCAGATAAGACAGGTCAACGAGGTGCAGTCGCTGTATTGTACGAATCCGGACTGCGACGCCAAGAAGATCAAGGCTTTCACCCTCTTTGTGAGCCGGGATGCGCTGAATGTGGACGGTCTGTCCGAGTCTACTCTGGAGAAATTCCTGGCGAGAGGATTTTTACACGAGTTTGCGGACCTGTTCCGGCTTTCCCGTTACGAGGAGGAAATCACGCAGATGGAGGGCTTCGGGGAGAAGTCTTACCGGAATTTGCAGGAGAGTCTGGAGCAGGCGAAGAATACCACACTGCCCAGATTGGTTTATGGACTTGGCATTGAAAATATCGGTGTGGCAAATGCGAAAATGCTGTGTCGGCATTTTCAGTTTGATCTTGCCAGACTGCGCAGCGCGTCTCAGGAGGAGCTGGCGGAGATCGACGGCATCGGGGAAGTGATCGCGCAGAGCGTTCATGCCTTTTTTGCGGATGAGAAGAACGGGGAGCAGCTGGATCATCTTCTCTCGGAAGTAAACATCGCTGTGGAGACGATAGACGAGGGCGAGCAGACGCTGTCCGGCATGAGCTTTGTGATCACGGGCAGCCTGATTCATTATGAGAATCGGAATCAGTTAAAGGAGGAGATCGAGAAGAAGGGCGGTAAGGTGACGGGCAGCGTGACGGGCAAAACCACCTGCCTGATCAACAATGACACCACATCCCAGTCCTCCAAAAATAAGAAGGCGAAGGAGCTGGGAGTGCGGATCCTGTCCGAGGAGTCGTTTGTGCAGGAATACCTCAGATAATAGCGGAAAATATCAAATTTTGATTATCCTTTTTATCTTGTTTGCCGGATGGTGAGAATATAATAATATTATACGCCACACTCAATATAAAAAGGAGGAAGTCTGAAAGTGAAAAGAAAGAATTTGATTAAGAAATATTTTGCATTGGCTCTGACGATGGGTCTGGTGTTGTCCAACATGACGGTATTTGCTGCTGGTAATGACAACAACGGTGTAGTAGCGCTGGATGATCCCGAACCGGAACCCGAACCGGAACCTGAACCGAAACCTACTCCCGACCCCGCTAAGCCTTCGACACCTGCCTCAAAGCCTGCCACTGCGGCAAAGACCGAAACCAAAGAGAAGTCTGCGGCGGAGAAGGCGGCGGAGGCTGCTGCGATCGAGGAAGCAAGGGCATATGCGGAAGCTTTGGCAATCGCAAGCGCAGAATCAGCAGCGCTGGAGTCTGAGGCATATGACGGCGGTTTCAGGAATGGCGCTGAGTTACAGCGTGCGGCGGCTGAGCACAAGTCCGCAGGCGAGTACAACAACAACGCTGTAGTGACAACGCCCGGCATCGAGGAGGCTGTTCCTGTTGCACAGGGCGGCAATCTGGTGATCGACGGTCAGGTTACCGGCGCAACGGCAACCATCTCCAAGGTTACGAGTGTGTATGTGGATTCTGTTCGCGCATCACAGGCGGGTACAGTGCTTAACGTAGTAGACGTTGATTATCCTGCTGCTGAGGCGACTATCAACTTCTATATGCCCGGCGTTGCTGCCGGCGCAAATGTTGCGGCTGTACAGTATGTAGATGGAGCATGGGTAAATGTGGATGTAGCAGCAGTGAATGCTGATCACGTTGTTCTCAATATGAAGGGCGACGGTGTTGTTGCTTTCATCGCTAAGTAAGAAAGTATCATAATAATGTGCCTTAAGATATTAAGAAAATGAGTGTGGAGAAACCGCTGCCGTTTAAGTCTGTTATGACTGTGGCAGCGGTTTTTTGTCAGATCTCACGCACATCGTAAGGCGTCGTCTGGTACACGTAGTAGTTGAGCCAGTTGGAGAATAAAAGCTGTCCCGCAGAGCGCCAGTTGACGATGGGCTCTCTCGTGGGATCGTCCTCCGGAAAGTAGTTTACCGGAATCTTAGGATTCATGCCTTTTTCCATATCGCGGGCATATTCCAGAGCCAGCGTGTCTGCATCGTATTCCAGATGGCAGGTGATAAAGAAATGCCGGCTGTCCTCCGTCTTGGCGATAGCTACGCCGGCCTCGTCGGAGACGGCCATCAGCTCCAGACCCGGCACAGAGGCGATCTGCGACGGTGCGATGGTCATGGATCGTGACTGTGGCGCATGGAATATATCGTCAAATCCCCGGAAGAGGGGGGATTTTTTCTTCAGGATCTGATGGGTGTACACGCCGGATAGCTTTTCGTCCAGATCCTCCCGGTCCAGCCCGTAAAAATAGTACAGAGCGGCATAGGCGCCCCAGCAGAGATGGAGCGTACAGTGCACATGGGTACGGCCCCATTCCATGATGGTACATATCTCATCCCAGTAAGCCACTTTTTCAAAACGAACATGGTCGAGAGGCGCGCCGGTGATGATCATACCGTCAAATTTCCGGTCTTTGATCTGCTCAAAGGTGGTGTAGAAGGCCGTCATGTGATTGGAATCGGTATGCTGCGGTGTGTAGCTTACAGTCTGTAAAAATTCTACATTCACCTGCAGGGGAGTATTAGAGAGCTTGCGAAGCAGCTGCGTTTCCGTGACTTCCTTCGTAGGCATCAGATTTAAAATCAGTACATCCAAAGGACGAATATCCTGATGCATTGCCCGGTATTCTGTCATTACAAATATATTCTCTTTCTCTAAAATGCCGGTGGCCGGCAGTAGATCCGCTACTTTGATGGGCATGAGTATCTCTCGCTTTCTCTTTTTGGCTGTATACTGATGATAGCACAAACCAGATAGGTGTGCAAGACAGCAGGAAATGTCTATTGACATATTAGACAAAGATTTGATGATGAAGTTCTTAAATTTGTATGTCGAAAGGCGGAACTGGCATTTGACCCATATATTGGAAGTATGGTATAGTTGAAGCAGAAAGTGTGTGGGGGGGGGTAAACCACAAAGGCAGCTTCCCTCTGTAAAAATATCCACACTTAAAACGATAAAATTCTAGGAGGATGAAGAGAATGAAAAAAACGATCGCATTAGTTTTGGCAGGCGCTATGGTTTTCTGTACACCTGTTATGGCAAAGGAAGTAGGTGCACCTGTTGCGGATTATGAGTTGGCAAAGCCCGCAGAGGTTGTTGAGTGCTGGTACTGGGTAGATGATAACGGCAATTATATCGAGCACGCATATGATATTTATACAAAGGATCCCGTAAGTGTTTTATCTTCTGAAATGGTTAATGGTGCTATCGCGCAGGACAAGACTGTTTCTGAGTATGTGGCAAATGCTGTAGTTGATATTTGGGATATGGACCCTGAGGATGTTCAGGATCTGGCAATCGGTCAGGGCGCAGTTCTTGATGGCGTAGAGGCTCCCGGTCTCACATTTGAGCTGTTAAAGCCTGAGTTGAAGAGAGTTTACGCTGCAAAAGAGCTGGCTCAGGGTAAAGGTTCTCTGTTGACTGTTGCGAATGTACATACCCATGCCGATTATGCTACTGCGCAGATCACATTCTATGCTCCCGGCGTAAAGGCTGGTCAGGCAATCACCGTTTATCAGCGTGTTACCGATGATGAGTGGGTTGCAGTTCCCACAGTGGTTTCTGATGATAAGGTAGTGGTTGACATTACCGCTAACGGTCATCTGGCATTCATCGAGGCAAAATAAGAGAAAAAACAACATTTAAGTGTGGGAAAAACGCATCGTCTCCGGACGGTGCGTTTTATTATGGTATAGGAAATTGCCATGCTGCGCGACGATTTTAGAAAAAGATTTGCATAATCACATATTATGTTTTATAATTTAATATGTATTGCATATCTTGATTTTCTTGGAGGGGAATGATCGGATTATGGAGACAGCATATCAGAAAGTAAAGGTGCATAATGAACTGGAGTGGTGCCAGGTGAAGGATATGGAGACCAAGGAGAAGATTGAGAAGGTTCTCCTGAAACACAGGGTTTCCTATTTTGTAAAGTGGGAGAAGCCGAAGCTTTTCTCGAATGATACCTTCGGATCTTGTGTATTCTGCGTCAATCAGCTGCAAAAGGAGATTGCGGATGATGCGCTGCAGGATCTGGACGAGGAGATCAGAGAGAGGATCCGTTTTGTCAACCGTAAGGTGGATAGAACCTTTTATTGATGGCGTTGCGGAAAATAAACCGGGTGCGTGAGAGATCACACACCCGGCTTTCTATTTTTTACTGATTTTCTGTTTTGAGATTTTTCTGTGCAGTGGAGAGCATCAGCTTGATCCGGTTTAACTGGTTGACTTCACTGGCACCGGGATCATAGTCGATGGCTACCACGTTGGAGCGCGGGAAACGCTTGCGCAGTTCCTTGATAACGCCTTTGCCGACCACATGGTTTGGCAGACAGCCAAAGGGCTGTGTGCAGACGATATTGTTGACGCCGCTGTGAATCAACTCCACCATTTCTCCGGTAAGGAACCATCCTTCGCCTGTCTGATTGCCGATATCGACGATGGGTCTCGCGTAGTCTACCAGCGTGTAAATGCTCACGGGTGCCGTGAAATGCCGGCTCTTTGCAAAAGCTTTTGCGGCGGGAGCGCGAAGTGTATTAAGCGCCCGGATGGCAAGTCTTGAAATAACGGATGCTTTTTTTGAAGTGCCGAGGTAATCCGCCTTGTAAATCTGGTTGTAGAAGCAGTAGAACATAAAGTCCAGAAGATCCGGCACCACGGCCTCTGCGCCTTCGGATTCCAGAAGCTCCACCAGATGGTTGTTGGCGGTGGGAGCAAATTTAACCAGGATTTCACCTACGATACCAACCCGGGGCTTCTTAAGCTCCTCGTCAACGGGGACGGCGTCAAAGTCTTTTATGATCTGACGGCACATTTTCTGGAAAGTCAGATAATTCATATGCTTTTTGGAGACAAAGCTGCGGCATCGTTTCACCCACTGAGCGTGCAGGGCATCCACGGAGCCGGGTTCCTTTTCATAGGGCCGCATACGATAGACGCAGCGCATGAAGATATCGCCAAACAGCGCACTGTAGGCAGCGCGTATGAGTAAGTCGGCGTTCAGGTGGAAGCCCGGATTGCTCTCTATACCGCCCAGATTCAGGGAGATCACAGGGATCTGCGCCATATCTGCCTTTTCCAGCGCCCGTCTGATAAAGCCCACATAGTTCGTGGCACGGCAGCCGCCGCCTGTCTGGCTCATGACGATGGCCACCTTATTCAGGTCATATTTGCCTGACAGAAGAGCGTCCATGATCTGTCCCACAACGATCAGGGAAGGATAACACGCGTCATTATTTACATATTTTAAGCCCATATCCACGGCCTGCCGATTGTCGTTATTAAGCACCTCAAAATGGTAGCCGCAGGCGTTGAAGGCGGCCTCCATGATCTCAAAATGAATGGGTGACATCTGGGGACAGAGGATCGTATAGTCCTTTCGCATCTGTTCCGTGAAGGCCACTTTCGTGATGGCACTTGAGCGGATGGTGCGCTGTTTCGCTTTCTGTTCTCTCACCTTGATGGCGGAGAGCAGGGAACGGATACGGATTCTGGCTGCACCCAGATTGTTGACCTCGTCAATCTTTAAGCAGGTATAGATCTTGTCAGATCTTGTGAGGATGTCGTTCACCTGATCTGTGGTGACCGCATCCAGGCCGCAGCCAAAGGAGTTTAACTGTATCAGATCCAGATCGTCCCGGGTCTTCACGTAGCTTGCCGCCGCATAGAGGCGGGAGTGATACATCCACTGGTCAGAGACGATCAGGGGCCGTTCCGGAGCCGCCAGATGGGAAACGGAATCTTCGGTCAGCACGGCGATATCGTAGGAGGTGATCAACTCGGGAATACCGTGGTTGATCTCTGGATCGATATGATAGGGGCGTCCTGCCAGCACGATGCCGCGTTTGTGATTTTCTTCCAGATAGCGGAGCACTTCCTCGCCCTTTTTCTGCATATCCTGTCTGGCGGCAGCCAATTCTTCCCAGGCAGCTTCCACTGAATTCATAACATCTGTTACGGGAAGCCCCTGAAATTCTCTGGTCAGCGCCTCCGTGACAGTCTGCAGGCTTTTGAAGGACATAAAGGGGTTGCGGAAGTTTATCTCGCCCCGTCCGATCTCCTCCACATTGTTTTTGATATTCTCGGAGTAGGAGGTCACGATCGGGCAGTTGTAATGGTTATTTGCCTCGTGGAACTCGTCGCGCTCGTAAAAGAGGGCGGGATAGAAGATAAAATTCACATTCTGTTTGATGAGCCAGGACACATGGCCGTGCGCCAGCTTGGCGGGGTAACACTCCGACTCGCTGGGGATGGACTCGATGCCAAGCTCGTAAATCTTACGGTTGGAGACCGGAGAGAGAATGACCCGGAATCCCAGTTTCGTAAAGAAAGTAAACCAGAACGGATAGTTTTCATACATATTCAGCACTCTGGGAATCCCCACAGTGCCCCGCTTTGCCTCATCTGCCGGCAGGGGCTCATAGGCAAAGTAGCGTTTCAGCTTATAGTCGAAGAGATTGGGGACGCCGTTTTCTTTTTTGGCGCCGCCAAGCCCCCTCTCGCAGCGGTTGCCGGAGATGTATTGGCGGCCGCCCGTAAATTTGTTGATGGTGAGGCGGCAGTTATTGGTGCAGCCCTTACATTTCGCCATACTGGTCTCAAACTGCAGATTGGTGATCTGCTCCAGATTTAACATGGATGTCTGATAGCCTTCCTCAAAGTGTTCTCTGGCGATCAGTGCTGCGCCGAAAGCGCCCATGATACCGGCGATGTCGGGACGGATGGCTTCGCAGTCCGCGATCTTTTCAAAGCTTCTGAGGACCGCATCGTTGTAGAAGGTGCCGCCCTGTACCACAATATTTTTGCCAAGCTCCGAGGCGTCGGAGACCTTAATAACCTTAAAGAGCGCATTCTTTATGACAGAGTAGGCCAGTCCGGCGGAGATATCAGAGACGGAAGCGCCCTCCTTCTGGGCCTGCTTGACCTTGGAATTCATAAAGACCGTACAGCGGGTGCCCAGGTCGATGGGATGCTCTGCAAAGAGAGCTGTCCTTGCAAAGGACTCTACGCTGTAGTTTAAGGACTTGGCGAAGGTCTCGATGAAGGAGCCGCAGCCCGAAGAGCAGGCTTCGTTCAGCTGTACGCTGTCCACTGTCTGATTTTTGATCTTGATACATTTCATATCCTGTCCGCCGATGTCCAAAATGCAGTCTACGTCAGGGTTAAAGAAGGCGGCGGCGTTGTAGTGCGCCACGGTCTCCACCTCGCCGTCGTCCAGTAAAAAGGCGGCTTTCATCAGAGCCTCACCGTAACCGGTGGAGCAGGAGCGGGCGATCTTTACGCCCTCGGGAAGCAGGCTGTAGATCTCCTTCAGGGAACGGATGGCGGTCTTTAAGGGACTGCCGTCGTTGCTGCTGTAGAAGGAGTAGAGGAGAGAGCCGTCGTCGCCCACCAGAGCCACTTTGGTGGTGGTGGAGCCGGCGTCGATCCCCAGGAAGCAGTTGCCCCGGTAGGAGGCCAGATCGCCTGTTGCCACATGATGTGCGTTATGGCGGGCAAGGAAGCCGTCATAGTCCGCCTGTGAGGCGAAGAGGGGCTCCATGCGTTCCACCTCAAATTCCATCTTGATGTCGGAGGAGAGCTTCTCTGTCAACTCCTCCATGGTATAGGATACATCTTCCTTCGCGTTCAGGGCAGAGCCGATAGCGGCGAAGAGATGGGAATTGTCCGCGTCAATGATATGGGCATCGTCCAGCTTCAAGGTGCGGATAAAGGACTGTTTTAACTCGGATAAAAAGTGCAGCGGGCCGCCTAAAAAGGCCACGTGCCCCCGGATCGGCTTTCCGCAGGCAAGACCGCTGATGGTCTGATTGACCACTGCCTGAAAGATAGAGGCGGAAAGATCCTCCTTCGTAGCGCCCTCGTTGATGAGAGGCTGGATGTCGGTCTTGGCGAACACACCGCAGCGGGCCGCTATAGTGTAGAGGGAGTGATAGTTTTTGGCATATTCATTCAGTCCTGCCGCGTCAGTCTGCAAAAGAGAGGCCATCTGGTCGATGAACGAGCCTGTACCACCGGCACAGATGCCGTTCATGCGCTGCTCCACGTTGCCGCCCTCGAAATAGATGATCTTGGCGTCCTCGCCGCCCAGCTCTATAGCCACGTCCGTGACGGGCGCAAGAGTCTGCAGAGAGGTGGATACGGCGATCACCTCCTGGACAAAAGGAATCTGCAGATGGTTGGCCAGTGTGAGGCCGCCGGAGCCGGTGATCATGGGATGTACCGTGAGGTCTCCGAGGGTCTCGTGGGCCTTTTTAAGAAGCCCGGCAAGGGTTTCCTGAATATTGGCAAAATGTCTTTGGTAGTCGGAAAAGAGTATCTGATGCCCGCCATCCAGAATGGCGATCTTGACAGTGGTGGAACCGATATCAATGCCAAGCGTGTATTGCATATCACTCATTTTTTATTCACTCCTTCACAGATAAAAAAGGTATTTCAGTAAAAAAATACCTTTGTTCTTATTAAAATGTGTTTTTCGGCATACCCTGTCATTATACGACACTGTTTTCCAAAAAGCAATCGTCCAATTCTTAGAAAGAAATGAAGTTTTCGGTAATCAATTATAAAATTTTTATGACACAGTGTTTTTTTGAGCTGCGTCGTTTACTTTTAAAATGTGGGATGCTATATTATATAATAGCATTTTGATAATAGAATCCTATTTTGGATTCTATTATATATTTTTGAAGGAGAGTGCGGCATGAGTCCTTTTGAACGAAAATTCGGAAAATATGCGATCAGAAATCTTTCTTTTGTGTTGGTGGCCTGTTATGCGATCGGGTATATAATAGAGCTGATTGACAGATATGGATTGATCACCCGGTATCTGACTTTAAATCCTTACGAGATTCTGCACGGGCAGGTGTGGCGGCTTGTGACATGGATCCTGATTCCGCCGAGCAGCGGCGGCCTTTTGTTTACGCTGATCATGCTGTATTTTTACTGTTCCATTGGCACCTCGTTGGAGCGCACCTGGGGCACTTACCGGTATAATGTCTATCTGTTTCAGGGAATGCTTTTCACCATTGCGGGGAGTTTTCTCCTGATGGGATACTGCTACCTTTTTAAACCGGTGATCGACGTAATGGATGGCAGCCGCGTGGTTCACGTGACAATTGATACACCATATGTATACTTTGGCCATATAGCGATACTGTTTAGCACATACTTTATCAATATGTCAATTTTTCTGGCATATGCGGCCACTTTTCCGGATGCGCAGGTACTTCTCATGTTTATTATTCCGATTAAGGTGAAGTGGCTGGGAATCATCTATGCGGTGCTGCTTGCTTTCCAGTTCCTTGCCTCTGATGTGGCCGGGAAGTTTGTGATTGGTGCATCCCTGCTCAATTTCATTGTGTTTTTCCTCACATCGCGAAATATGATGCACTTGAATCCGAAACAGATCCACAGGCGGCAGGAGTTTAAGCGGGATGTCCGCAGAAATACGGGTATTACTAAGCATAAGTGCGCGATCTGCGGCAGAACCGAGGTGGACAGCCCGCAGATGCAGTTCCGCTTCTGCTCGAAGTGTGAGGGCAATTATGAGTATTGCGAGGAGCATCTTTACACGCACACGCATATCAAACGGACCAATTAAAACATAGGTGTTATTATAACTACTGTTATTACTTGGAACAGTGGAAACGGGGAAGAGTATGGACAGAGAAGTGCAGTTTGCCAAAACTTTGGAGGAAGTAAAGCAAAAAGCGAGAGCACAGCAGAATCTGATAAGCAGCGCGGAGGTGGAGGAGGCGTTTGCGGCGCTTTCCCTGTCTGTGGAACAGATGCAGATGGTGTATGAGTATCTTGTGCAGAATAAGATCGGCGTAGACGAGCCGGTGGATGTGGAGGAAACGCTGCAGGAGGAGGAACGGGATTATCTGGTCTCCTATCTGGAGTCTTTGCGGGAGCTGCCTGTAGTGACGGCAGGAGAGAGGGAGGCTATCACCCTGTCTGCCATGGCGGGGGATCAGGATGCTGTCAAAAGACTGACGGAGCTTATGTTGCCGGAGGTGCCCCAGATCGCGAAGCTCTATACCGGGCAGGGCGTAAGCCTTGAGGATCTGATCGGGGAGGGCAATGTGGCGCTCTCTCTGGGGGTCACCATGCTGGGTGCGCTGGAGAATACCTCTGAGGCGGAGGGGATGCTTGGAAAAATGATCATGGATGCCATGGAAGCGTGTATTGCGGCGGATGCCGAGGAGGCGAAGGCAGACCGGAAAATTGCCGACAAGGTAAACCGGGTGGCGGATGCAGCCAGCGCATTGAGCGAAGAACTGCGCAGAAAGGTGACAGTGGAGGAGCTGGCGCAGGAGTCGGGGCTTTCGAAGAAGGCAATCGAGGATGCGGTCCGCATCAGCGGCGGCAAGATAGAGTCCATTACGAAAGGATGAACTGATGGAGCAGGAAAACAGAGACTATAAGTACTTTATGCAGGATACGGGATCTATTTATCTGGGTGCCAGACTGAGTTATGCAGAGATCTTGCAGGATGAAATGGTCAATTTTAAATACAAGAGCATCGTGGAGCATTATCTTTTAAAGGATACCGATCCGGAGACCACGCTGGAGAGCCAGCTTTACTATATGACGAAGGAGCAGTTTTCCTACAGGACCTACCAGCAGTTGAAAGCCCGCGTGAAGATCAGTATCCTGGAGGAGAAAAAAGGACTTTTGGGCAGGAAGAAGACGGCATACCAGACGAAGATCCTTCCCCTTTCGGAGTTTGCGGATATGAATCTGGCACAGAAGAAGACGAAGGGTGTGATGGTGCAGGAGCTGGTTTTATCGAAGCTTGGCCTGATGACATTTAGTGTCTAGAAATGTATCGGAAAAGTTACGCGATAACTTACACGTAATTTTCCGCAAAAAATGTCAGATACATCTTGATTTAGACAAAATTATCTGATAAAATTTACATCGTAAAATTCCCCTTTTACACTGAGCAGGTGAAGAGCATTTAATGTGATTCACCTGTTCTTTTATTTCCGCGCATAAGCAGAGTCAGAAGACGGCAAAGACAGGTTGTATGCTTGCATACAGAACTGTCTATGACGGCTTATGGCAAGCAACGCGAACTCGAAATGCGAAGCATTTCGAGTCTGCTTATGCGCGGGATTGTTTATGTGCGGCTTCCTTGCGACAGCAGAATTCGGTCGTTATCGAGCATCTTTCCCGCATTTTGTCGAAACTGCGCGAGCAGATCATCTATGGTAAGTTCTTGCCGTTCTTTTCCGGATACATGAAATACAATGCGGCCGCCATCCATCATCAGCGTCCGGTTTCCCAGAGAGAGCGCCTGATGCATATTGTGGGTGACCATCAGACAGGTGATATGACGTTCCGCGATGATCTTTTCCGTAAGAGCGAGCACCTTATCTGCGGTGGCGGGATCCAGAGCGGCTGTGTGCTCGTCAAGGAGCAGGATGCGGGGCGTCACCATGGTGGCCATGAGCAGCGTAAGCGCCTGCCTCTGCCCGCCGGAGAGAAGGCCCACAGGCTGTTTCATCCGATCCTCCAGTCCCATATCAAGGAGAGCGAGCTGTTCTCTGAATTTCTCTTTGTCCTTCGCGCTGATGCGGCTGAAATAGGCGTGCCTTTCAGTGGAGGCCCGCAGGTAAGCTAACGCCATATTCTCCTCAATGGTCATGTTGGGCGCTGTCCCTTTCAGAGGATCCTGAAAAAGATGGCCGATCACCTTGCTGCGGATATACTCCTTATGGTAAGTGATATCCTCCCCGCCGAGGATAATGCGGCCCTCGTCCACATAAAAGCTGCCGGTGATGGCGTTAAAGAGGGTGGACTTGCCGGCGCCGTTGCTTCCGACAATGGTGGCGAAATCGCCATCCGCAAGGGTCAGACTCACTTTATCCAGGGCCTTTTTTTCGTTGACCGTGCCGGGGTTAAAGGTTTTTGTGACGGAATCAATGACCAGCATTATCAGCACCTTCCTTTCCGTATGTGTCGGAATTCATACTGCGCATTTTGTAAAAACGGGATTTTTCCTTCAGATAAGGGAAGGAGATGGCGATCGCCACGATGATGGCGGAGACCAGCTTTAAGGCTTCCGCGGGTACGTTCAGGCGAAGCGCCAGCGCCACGATAAAACGGTAGAGACAGCTTCCCAAGATCACGCCGATCACTTTCTTTAAGACACTGCCTCTGCCGATGATGGTCTCACCGATGATCAGGCTTGCCAGAGCAATGGTCACCATGCCGGTGCCCAGATTGATGTCGCAGGATTTCTGGTATTGCCCCAGGATCGCGCCGGACAGAGCGGTCAGGGCATTGGCAAGACACAGTCCTACAGTGATCATAAGGAGCGGATTGATGCTGGATGCCCGCACCATATGCTCGTTGTCGCCGGTGGCGCGGATGGAGAGTCCCAGTCTGGTATTCAAAAACCAGGCAAGAAAGAGGCCGAGGGCCGCAGCGATCAAAAGTACGATCAGGAATTTATACCAGGCGTCGTACCAGGAAAACGAAAGCTTTTCTTTTGCCAGACTGAAGATCGTGTCGCAGGCGAAAAGGTTTACGTTCGAGGAAAATCCCATCACTGCGATGTTTACGGTGTAAAGGCCGGTGTTTACGATGATACCGGCCAGGATGGAGGGAACTCCCATCCTGGTCTGTAAAAAGGCGGTGATAAAGCCTGAGCAGAGGCCGGCGCCCATGGCGGCAAGGAGAGCCAGGTAAGGGTGTCCTGCAAGAGTTACCATGGCACCCACAGCACAGCCCAGCGTAAAACAGCCGTCGGTGGACAGGTCTGCAATGTTTAAGATGCTGAAAGAGATAAACAGTGCCAGCGCTACCAGAGAATAGATGCAGCCCAGCTCCAGAGCGCTTTGCAGAATAGATAGTGTAAATATTGAGCTCATGTCTTTCTCCTCTTACTGAAATTCTTCTGCGGTCTGAATTTCTACCAAACTGGAACATTTCTCTGCAAACATACTGTAGTCGAGGCCGATTGCCTCGGCAGTCTCGCTGTTGACGGTGGCGATGCCGTTGTCCATGGTGATTACAGCCATGGAAGCGGGATCTTTGCCGCCTGCCAGAATATCAACCGCCATGTCGGCGGTAGCAGTGCCCAGATCCACGTAATTTACGCCGTAGCCCATAAAGGCGCCGTTTAAGGCGAAGGAGTCGGCGCCGCCGTAGTGGGGCACTTTGGCATCGATGAACTTTTCATAGATGGCAAGCTCAGCCGTCATCACGTTGTTGTCGGTGGGTGTGAAGACCGCCTCTGCACCGGAGGAGATCAGGGCGTCTGCCGCCAGAGAGATCTCTCCGTTGTTGGTGCCGGTCTTTTCCACCACATTGATGCCTTTTTCTTCACAGTAGGCTTTGGCGGCAGCGATAGCGGCGGTGGAAGAGTCCTGGCTCTTATCGTAGAGCAGTCCGATGGTGCTGATGTCCGGGTCGGCAGCCAGGATCAGATCAAAGACAGCCGGTGTGTTTAGCGCGTCCGAGGTGCCTGTGATGTTGGAGCCGGGTGCGTCCATGGAGGCCACCAGACCTGCCCCTACAGGGTCGGATACCGCGGAGAAGACCACAGGGATCAGAGTGCCGTCAGCGCGCTTGTTTTCCGCCGTGGCATTCTGCATGACCATAGCGGTGGGCGTAGCCACGGGAATGATGATATCCACCTCCGAGGCAATCAGATCTGCAGCGATCTGGTTCATGGTGGTGGCATCCGCCTGTCCGTTGTAGGTGTAATTTTTGTAATCAAAGAACATACCGAGCTCTACACTTTTTTTCTCAAGCTCTGCCTGAACGGCGGCGACGATCTGGTTCAGGGATGCGTCGTCCACATATTGCACGATGCCGACCTTGTAGGCTCTGACTGTAGAAGCAGTGTCCTCCGAGGAAGCCGCAGCCTCGCTTCCTGTGCCGGTGCCGTTATTGCCGGATGCGCCGCAGCCCGTTAGGGCAGCGGTAAGAACCGTGCCTGCCAGTAATAGTGTTAAGATTTTCTTTTTCATAATGTCTTCCTCCTTTTGGGGTTTAAAATAAAAAACCGCCTCAAGCTAAATGCTTGAGACGGTAATAAACAAAAATTATTATCGCGGTACCACTCAAATTGAACGGGAAGCGTGGGCTCCCGATCCGCTTTTTCCATATACGATCATATATGCCGCCTTGGTAACGGGTGCGGTTCCCGCCGGGGGCTACTCTGCTTCGTTCACATTTCGACCCGGCCTCGAAAGTCCATTCGGTATAAGCGCCATGCTGCCTTCCACCACCGGCAGCTCTCTGTGATGACATTTCCCATACGTACTACTCTTTCTCGCAGGTTTGTAACATATGTCTCTGATTTAATTTTATTCAACAATAATACTTTTGTTACAGGTTGTCAAATATTTTTTTGAGGAAAGAGAGTGATACCATTACCCAGAAAAATATGATATCATGTCAGGGATATATTGTATGCGGAGGAAAAGATATGGCTGTCGCAGAGGAAAAGGATCTACAGCAGTTAAAAAACAGGCTGATCGAGCTGGCGGACAAGGCTTACAGCCGTAATATCTATACCTATACACCTTTTTTGGGGCTTGCCGAACAGCAGGCTTTTTATGCCGTGGAGCGGGAGGTCTCCTATGCGGGGTGTGCCATGGAGGGCGGTGCGCCCCAGTGCGAGCGGAAGATCATACGCTTCGGTGATCCGGGCTATGAGGAAGCCTATCCCATCGAGCGGTTGGAGATCCTGCCCAAAACCCCTAAATTCGCACAGACCCTCACTCACAGGGATTTCCTTGGTGCAGTCATGAATCTGGGGATCGAGCGGGATGTGGTGGGAGATATCTTTATCATAGGGCAGGGGGCAATGCTCTTTTGCCATGAAAATATTGCCGAGTATATCATCGAAAATCTGGATCAGGTAAAGCACACGAACGTCAAATGCATCAGGGTACAGGGTGAGACTGCGCTGGAAACTGCCGAACCCGAGCGGGTTTCGGTGACTGTCTCGTCACCCAGGGCGGACGGCCTGATCGCTAAAGTGTATCATCTTTCCAGACAGGAGAGTCAGGAGCTGTTCCGCATGGGGCGGATCTTTATCAACGGGATCGCAACGGAAAATGTGAGTCATCAGCTCAAGGAGGGAGATGCCGTGACGGTGCGCGGTTTTGGGAAATTCCTTTTTTACGGACAGAGCGGTGTGAGTAAAAAGGGAAAGGAGCGCGTGGAGGTCGGAATATTCGGGCGGCTATAGATAAATTTTTGTGACGGTGATATACTAGTGTGAAAAGCGTGTGAAAATAAGAAGAATTAAGAATGAGAGGAGTTTACATGGATATAGAAAAGTTAGAGGCTTACACAGTAGTGAAAAAGCAGGAAATCGGAGAGCTTAAGTCGGAGGGATATCTGTTAAGGCATAACCGGACAGGCGCCCATGTAGTGCTGCTGGAGAATGACGACGATAACAAGGTGTTTTGTATCGGCTTCCGCACGCCTCCCAGGGACAGTACCGGCGTGGCCCATATCATTGAACACACGGTACTCTGCGGATCCGAAAAGTACCCCATCAAGGATCCTTTTATTGAATTGGCGAAGGGATCTCTGAATACATTCTTAAACGCTATGACCTATCCGGATAAGACGATCTATCCGGTGGCCAGCTGTAACGGGCAGGACTTTCAGAATCTGATGGACGTGTATCTGGATGCGGTGTTTCATCCCAATATTTATCGTGAGGAGAAGATCTTCCGGCAGGAGGGCTGGCACTATGAACTTGCCGATGCGGAGGATGCCCTGACCATCAACGGAGTGGTGTACAACGAGATGAAGGGGGCCTTTTCTTCCCCGGACGACGTGCTCTATCGGGAGATCATGAACTCTCTGTACCCGCACACCTCTTACGCGGTGGAATCCGGGGGAGATCCGGATGTGATCCCGGAGCTGACTTATGAAGATTTTCTGGCGTTCCATCAGAGATATTATCATCCGTCGAACAGCTATATCTATCTCTACGGCGATATGGATATGGTGGAGAAGCTAAACTATATTGACCGGGAATATCTGTCCAAATATGATGCGTTGTCCGTGGATTCATCACTGGCATCGGAGCCGCCTTTTGCAGAGACCGTGACGGTGGAGAAGGAATATCCCATCATGGAGAGTGAATCGGAGGCGGGCAATACCTATCTTTCTTACAATGTATCGCTCGGAGAGGCTCTGGACAGTGAGGTGAGCGTAGGTTTTCAGGCGCTGATGGATGCGGTGGTGGGAGCCCCAGGCGCACCTGTGAGGAAGGCTCTTTTAGATGCAGGGATCGGTACGGATATCAGCAGCTTTTATGAGGCGGATGTCAAGCAGCCTTACTTTTCCATTGTGGCGAAGAATGCGGAGAGTGAGCAGAGGGATGACTTTGTCCGTATCATTGAGGAGACGCTTACCGGACTTGCCGGAGAGGGCGTGGAGAAAAAGGCCCTTGCCGCGGCCTTAAATCATGATGAGTTTAAGTATCGGGAGGCAGATTACGGCTCTTATCCCAAGGGACTGATGTACGGGCTGCAGATGTTTGAGACCTGGCTCTACGACGAGAGTAAACCCTTCGATTATCTGCAGTTAGACGAGACTTATAAAGAACTGAAAAAGAAGGTAGACAGTCCTTATTATGAGGAACTGTTAAAGAAGCTCCTGCTGGAAAACAACCACAAGAGCCTTGTGGTTGTGCGCCCCGTAAAGGGATTGACGGGCAGGAGGGAGAAGGCGCTGGCAGACAGTCTTGCTGCGAAAAAGGCTTCTATGAGTAAACAGGAGATCGATCGGATCGTGGAGGAGACGGCGGCGCTCACTGCCTATCAGGAGGCTCCCGACAGCGCGGAGGATCTGGCAAAGATCCCGCTTCTTGCCAGAGAGGATATCGGCAAAAAGGCGCGGCCCTACTGCAATGAGGAGCGCAGGGCGGGAGATACGCTGCTTTTGTATCACGATATCTATACCAACGGGATCGGTTATCTGCGTTTCCTGTTCGATTTAAGACAGGTGCCGGAGGAGCTGTTTCCCTATGTGGGGCTTTTGCAGAGTGTGATCGGGCTGGTGGATACCGAGAAGCGCTCCTACAGCGAGCTGTACAATGAGATCAATCTCCAGACCGGCGGCATTGCACCGGCGGTAAATGTCTATACGGATGCAAAGGACCTGTCAAAATATAAAATGACCTTTGATCTGAAGGTGAAGACGCTGTATGAAAATCTTCCCCAGGCTTTTGCGTTGGCAGAGGAGATATTGACCGAATCGGTCTATACGGATGAAAAGCGTCTTCTGGAGCTGGTGGCGGAGAATCGTTCCGACAAGCAGGCGCAGATGATGTCCGCAGGGCATTCTCTGGCAGCAGGGCAGGCGCTTTCCTATCTGTCTCCGCAGGCCTATCTCATGGATCAGGTAAACGGCTTTGCTTTTTATCGGCTGCTGGAGGATCTGGAGAAGAACTTTGAGAGCAGGAAAGAGACATTGTGCGAGAATATGAAACGGCTGGTGTACTGTATCTTCCGGCCGGAAAACCTGATGGTGGATTACACGGCGCAGAGGGAAGGTCTGGATGGCCTGGAGCAGCAGATCGATGCGTTAAAGGAGAAGCTGTACCGGGAGCCTGTTGACAGCAGGCCTTATCAGCCAAAGCCGGTGAAGAAGAACGAGGGCCTGATGTCATCCGCCCAGATCCAGTATGTGTGCCGGGCGGGAAATTACGCGAAAAAAGGACTGTCCTACACAGGAGCACTGCGAGTGCTCAAGGTGGTGATGAGCTACGAGTATCTTTGGATGCAGGTTCGCGTTAAGGGCGGCGCTTACGGGTGTATGTGCCAGTTTGGCAAGAGCGGGGAGAGCT